>CAMBWM010000064.1 GCA_945871335.1 Polaromonas sp. YR568
GCCTGTCCTTTGAGGCTGCAGCAGCTCACGCACCATGCGCCGTCTTATTTACCGATACAGAATTTCGAAAATATCTCGCCCAACAAGTCGTCCGGTGTGAACTCGCCAGTGATCTGGCTGAGCGCGCGCTGGGCCTGGCGCAAGTCTTCGGCCAATAAGTCCAATGACGGTTTTTTAGCGTGAAGCTGCGAACCTGCCCGCGTCAATTGTTTGGTGACTTCGTGCAGCGCCTGCACATGCCGCTCCCGCGCCATGAACACACCCTCAGGCGCCGATTGCCAGCCCACGACATGCAGTAATTGGGTTTTCAAGTCTTGCAAACCTGCACCCGTCTTGGCCGAGATCAACACACCGCCTTGGGCCTCGAGCAGGGCGCTCTCCGCCGCAGCGTCTGCTTTGTTCCATACGTGGATGACAGGGGTGGCCGGCGGCAATTTGCTGTTCAGAACAGATTGGATCGCCGCATCACCAGCCCGGTAGGCTTCGGCGAGTGCGGTTTGCTGCGGCATGTACTGGCGCGTCAGGTCATGTAAAAACAGCACGGCGTCCGCGCTTTGAATTTCATCCCAGGCACGGGCGATGCCGATTTTTTCAACCTCATCGATGCCTGGCGCATCCCCATCGCGCAGGCCTGCGGTATCCACCACATGCAAGGGTACGCCATCTATTTGAATCAGCTGGGAAACTTTGTCACGCGTGGTGCCGGCAATCGGCGTGACGATGGCCAAGTCAGCGCCGGCCAGTGCATTGAGCAGCGAGCTTTTACCGGCGTTGGGTTGGCCGGCGATCACCACCTTGATGCCTTCGCGCAAGATGGCGCCTTGCACTGCGCGCTGCATCACCGTGTCCAGGCTAATCTGTAGGTGTTGCAGCTGACCCATGGCGTCGGCCTGCCGCAAGAAGTCGATGTCTTCCTCCGGAAAATCAAGCGTTGCTTCTACCAACATGCGCAAATGAATCAGCTTGGCCAGCAAGGCCGTCACTTCTTTGGAAAACTCACCGCTGAGTGAGCGCGCAGCAGAGCGCGCGGCGGTTTCGGTGCTGGCGTCGATCAGGTCGGCGATGGCTTCGGCCTGCGCGAGATCTATTTTGTCGTTGAGGAAGGCCCGCTCGGTAAACTCGCCAGGCTGCGCCACGCGCAAGCCTGGTAGGCGCGGCTGTCCGGTGGCTGCATCGGTTTCTGTGGCTGCTTGCAGGCAACGCGCCAGCAGCAGTTGCAGCACGACAGGCCCGCCATGGGCTTGCAACTCAAGCACATCTTCACCGGTGTAAGAGTGTGGTGCCGGAAAAAAAAGCGCCAGGCCCTGGTCAATGGGCAGCCCTTGAGCGTCACGAAACGGCAGGTAGCTGGCATGCCGCGGCTCAAGGTGCTTGCCGCAAAGCGCTTCGATGATGGGTGCGATGGCCTTGCCCGAAATGCGCACAATGCCCACTGCGCCGCGACCCGGAGCGGTGGCAATGGCGGCGATCGGATCATGGTGGCGGGCAAGCATGATGTGTATTTTGGCTCATGCGTTTTGCGCCGCCTTCGCACGCATAAATGACAAGGGCCGCACAGCGGCCCTTGTTTATTTGAATGACGGCAAGTTGAACTGCGGCGGCACACCCATGCGTGTGTTGATCACCCACTGCTGCGCAATGGACAGCACGTTGTTGGTGATCCAGTAAAGCACCAGGCCGGCCGGAAAGAAGAAGAACATCACACTGAAAATCAGCGGCATGAACCACATCAGCTTGGCCTGCAGAGGATCGGGCGGCGCCGGATTCAGGGCGGTTTGCAGCATGGTGGTCAGTGTCATGATGATTGGTAAGAGACCAAACGGCATATCGATTCCTGGGATGGTGCCAAATAAGGTATCAGGCGCTGACAGGTCATTGATCCACAACACCCAAGGTGCGCCACGCATTTCAACGCTGGACAACAGGACCCAGTACAGCGCGATGAACACCGGTATCTGTATCATGATGGGGAAGCAGCCACCCATCGGGTTGACTTTTTCTTCCTTGTAAATCTTCATCATCTGCTGCTGCATTTCCTGCGGCTTGTCTTTGAGCCGCTCGCGCATCTCCATGATTCTCGGATTGATTTTCTTCATCTTGGCCATGCTGGCGTAAGCCTTGGCATTGAGCCAGTAAAAAGCGATTTTCAAAAGAAACACCAGCGCCACGATAGACCAGCCCCAGTTTTGAATGACGCCGTGCAGCTTGTCGAGCAGCCAATACAACGGCTTGGCCAGAATGGTCAACCAGCCGTAGTCCTTGACCAGCTCCAGTCCGGGCGCCAAGGCTTCCAGAACTTTTTCTTCTTGCGGTCCGATAAAGAGTTTGGCCTCAATGCTTTTGCTTGCACCGGGCGCAATACTCTCCAGCGGCGCAATCATGCCGGCGGCGTAAAGGTTGTTGTCAACCTTACGCATGAAAAGATCGCGCGACACGCCGTCCGCCAGTATCCAAGTTGAAACGAAGTAATGTTGAACCATTGCTACGTAGCCGTTGGTCGCTTTCTTTTCCGCGTCGACCTGGTTTTTTTCAATGTCACTAAATTCCACCTTCTGGTACTTTTTGGCTTCTGTGTACACGGCCGGGCCGGTGAATGTCATGTAAAACGCAGACTCCCCCTCCGGTTTGTTGCCATCGCGCACAAGTTGCAAGTACAACTGCGGTGCCACGGCCTCGCTACCGGTGTTGACGATGTCGTGGCGCACTTTCAGGTCATAGGCGCCTCGCTGGAGCGTGTAGGTCTTGACCAGCTTGACGCCGCCTACAGCAGGAGACTCAAATTTAATTTCGACCTGGTTCTGCCCGGTTTGTAGCTTTCGCTCTCCAGGAAGCGCCGTCATAAGGGTTTTGTGCGTTGGAAGGCTTGGCGCGCCGGTCGCGCCAATCAAGCCGGTCTGTGCCACATACACACGGCTGTTGCTTTCGTCGAGGAGCACGAAGCCGGTGTTTTTATCATTCATGTCTGCGTATTTTGTAAAGACCGAACGCACCAGTGCGCCACCTTCGGTGTCAAAGCTCAATGTCAGCACATCGTTGCTCATGACGATGCGTTCTTTCTTGATAATGGCAGCGGGAGCATCGGCGCTGCTGGGCACGGGTATTGCGCCCGGCACGGCGGCAGCGACTGGCACCGTGGTGCCAGGGACGGCAGCCACAGCCGGGGGTACGCTGCTTGCCGGCGTTGCTGTGACAACCGGCGATTTGGCCGCGGTGGTTGCGGGCGGAAAGAATGTAGGCTTTTGTCCGTTGAAAATCTGCCACTGGTCCCATAACAGAACCATGGAAAAACCAAATATCACCCACAAAATGGTGCGCCGAATGTCGTTCATGACGGTTTCTTTTTAGTAGAGATTTGAGTCACAGGCGTGACCCATCGTGAAAAGAGAGGAAAACTTGCTCGCTTGTGCTCTGTTGGCACCGGGTCATGGCCACCATCACACCACGGGTGGCAACGAGCCAGTCGCCAAAGCGTTAAGCCCGTTCCTGCGATCGCGCCGTGTCGTTCCAAGGCTTCCAGACCATACGCTGAACAGCTCGGCTCAAAGCGGCAAGCGGAGCCCAAAGACGGGCTGAGCAACAAGCGATAGGCTTTGATGAGCAAGATCAAGCCTGCCTGCGGCAAGCCAAAAACTTGACGCATCAGTTTGCGCGCTTGGTTCATGCCAATTGCTCGCCTTCTCGCATCAGCGCCAAAAGTTCAGACCTGATAGCCTGCTTTAGGTGGTCTGATGTGGCACTCATGAAAGTTTTGCGCGAAAAGTCACGCCGCAGCCTGACCACAAATGCGGCAGGTTGTTTTAACGGTGAAAATTCGGCACTCACGTTGTAAATTTGCCTTTTGATGGCGTTGCGAGTGACGGCACGTTTGGCCCAGCGTTTTGGCACCATGGCTCCGATCCAAAGATCGTCCGTCGGGGAAAATAGGGGGCAGATTGCTTTTGGCTCCCTGCTCTTACTTTCGGGCCCGATCACTAATTGAATGGGTAGGGTGCTGCGATGAAGCGCAAAGTGCTCGCTTCTGGCCACGGTCGTTCCGGCCAGAACAGCCTGAAACTGGGCCCGTGTTTGAAGTCGCCTCAATTCCGGCGCCTTTAGGCCCGCGATCGACTTGTTAGACGGCCAGGCGCTTACGGCCTTTGGCACGACGCGCAGAAATTACTGCGCGACCGCCACGGGTTTTCATTCGTGTGAGAAAGCCGTGAGTGCGTGCGCGCTTAACTTTAGAAGGCTGGTATGTGCGTTTCATGATCAATCCTGAATTCTAGAAAATCTTCCCTTGCACAGTCAGTGCACTGATTCTTATGAGCTTGGTGGCAACACAATGCTGCCAGCTTTTCAAGGTCCGCAGGATGTAAGGCGCCAAGGCCCGAGCCCCGGTTTTCAGCTTTTCAGCGCACACACAACCCCCGTGAATCAGGGAAACCCTTGATTATGGCAAATTTATTCTTGACTGGCAACCACTTAGCCTTAGTCCTTGGGGTGTCGCTAGAAGCATGGGCTTGGCGTCAAGCCGATGAGGCGCACCAAATTGGGGCGGCTGGCGGGCCGCCAGGGCCTGGGCATCTACGCGGGTTTTCGCAGGGAAAATTTCTTTTTCCGCTTGTGGATAAGTGCCACGCCGGACTACAATAGAGCGTGCCTCAAAACGACAATATCCACAAGCGCCAAAGCCGCCAAGCCAGTCTTTTTTCTCGCGTCAATTTACACCATGAGTGAGGTCTTCAGTCCGTCCCCCAGCCACGACCTATGGCAAAACTGCGTTGATCATCTTGCTCAAGAATTACCGGAGCAGCAGTTCAACACCTGGATTAAGCCGCTGGTGGCAGAGGTCGCGAAAGACCTTAGCAAAGTCACCATTCAAGTGGGTAACCGCTTTAAACTGGACTGGGTGAGGGCCCAATACGCCAGCCGTATCGTGGCTCTGCTAGAAAAAGTTACAGGTCAAAATATTACTCTTGAGTTAGCACTTGCTCCGCGCGAAGGCTTTGCTAAATCTACCCCTCTTCCTCAAAACTTTAAAATATTGGGTGCGCCTGAGCCGACGGGACTGGTCTCTGGGGACGATCCGCTTAACGCGCCCTTTAAAAACCGCCTCAACACGTCTCTAACTTTTGACACGCTCATTGAGGGAACTGCTAACCGCATGGGCCGTGCAGCGGCCCTGCACGTGGCCAGTAGCCTCGGCCAACTTTACAACCCCCTCTTTATATATGGCGGGGTCGGCTTGGGAAAGACGCACCTGGTGCACGCCATCGGCAATAAGTTGTTGGCCGACAACCCGGCGGCCAAAGTTCTCTACATCCACGCAGAGCAATTTGTCTCGGATGTGGTTAAGGCCTACCAGCGTAAAACATTTGATGACTTCAAAGAGCGCTACCACTCGCTGGATTTGCTGCTGATAGACGACGTCCAGTTTTTCGCCAATAAAGACCGGACACAAGAAGAGTTTTTTAACGCTTTTGAAGCCTTGCTGACCAAAAAATCACACATCGTGATGACCAGCGACACATATCCAAAGGGCCTGACCGACATCCATGAGCGCCTGGTTTCACGCTTTGATTCAGGGTTGACGGTTGCAATAGAACCGCCTGAGCTTGAAATGCGAGTTGCCATTTTGATACGCAAAGCAGAGGTTGAGGGTGCCGTGATGCCAGAAGAGGTTGCTTTCTTTGTCGCTAAAAACGTGCGTTCTAACGTTCGTGAGCTTGAAGGAGCCTTGCGTAAAATTTTGGCTTATTCGCGATTTAACCAAAAAGAAATCTCCATCCAGCTGGCGCGTGAGGCCCTGCGTGATCTTCTTTCCATCCAAAACCGGCAAATCTCGGTCGAAAATATACAGAAAACTGTGGCCGACTACTACAAGATCAAAGTAGCGGACATGTATTCCAAAAAGCGGCCCGCCAGTATTGCAAGGCCTAGGCAGATCGCCATGTACCTGGCAAAAGAATTGACACAAAAAAGCTTGCCCGAAATCGGCGAATTGTTCGGTGGCCGCGACCACACCACCGTACTTCATGCTGTACGAAAGATGTCTGCAGAGCGGCAGCTAATGACTGAGCTTAACCAGCAATTGCACGTACTGGAGCAAACACTCAAAGGCTGATAATTGAAGTTAATTTTTGACAAGAAAACCTGGGGAAAGGTTTTTAACAAGTCATGACTTATCCACAGAGCTGGTCATTTTTCAAAGCTTGTTCATTTTTTAACAGCAGCGGCTACAAGCACTCAACACACGGTTAAACAATCAGCAAGTCATTGATAAAAAAAGAGAAAATAGCGATATCCACAGAAAGTCGCCACCCTTACTACTACTACTAATTTGAATTAAAGAATTAAGAAGATAAGAAAGCAAAGACATGATCGTTCTCAAAGCCACCCAAGAAAAAGTTCTATCTGCATTGCAGTCCGTTGCCGGTATTGTGGAGCGCCGTCACACATTGCCCATTCTGGCCAATGTGATGATTCGCAAAACAGGTTCGCAGATTCAACTCACGACCAGCGATCTTGAAATTCAGATTCGTACCTCTGCAGTGCTCGATGGAGATGCCGGTAACTTCACAACCACGGTGGGTGCACGCAAGCTGATTGATATTTTGCGTACCATGCCTTCGGACCAGACGGTTTCCTTGGAGTCCAGTCAAAACAAGTTGATCCTCAAGGGCGGCAAGAGCCGCTTCACTTTGCAAAGTTTGCCTGCCGAAGACTTTCCTTTGGTGCAAGAAGCAGCCAACTTTGGGCCCGTTTTTTCGGTTCCCCAAAAAACTTTGAAAGCGCTCCTCAGCCAGGTCTCGTTTGCCATGGCTGTTCACGACATCCGTTATTACCTCAACGGCATTTTGTTCGTTGCTGAAGGCAAGCAGCTTAGCTTGGTGGCAACTGATGGCCATCGACTGGCTTTTTCTTCAGCCACGCTGGATGTGGAAGTACCGCGTCAAGAAGTCATCTTGCCGCGCAAAACAGTATTGGAGATGCAACGTCTTTTGAGCGATAAAGAGGGCGCCATTGAAATGCAGTTCGCGGGTAATCAAGCCAAATTCAGTTTTGAAGGCATGGAATTTGTCACAAAACTCGTTGAAGGTAAGTTTCCTGACTACAACCGGGTGATTCCTAAGAATCATAAAAACATCATTACGTTGGGTCGAACGACTCTGCTCGCAAGCTTGCAGCGCACTGCTATTTTGACCAGTGAAAAGTTCAAGGGTGTGCGCCTCAACATTGAGCCAGGTACATTGCGTGTGGCCTCTAACAACGCAGAGCAAGAAGAAGCAGTGGACGAACTGGACATTGACTACGCTGGAGATGCCATTGAGATTGGTTTTAATGTGACTTACCTGATTGATGCATTGACCAACATGGAACAAGACATGGTCAAAATGGAGCTGGCCGACTCCAATAGCTCTGCACTACTGACAATTCCCGATGACGCTGCATTCAAGTACGTTGTGATGCCCATGCGCATTTAAGCGCTACCAGGCCCTGCCAAGCCACCCGCGCCAGCTCTTAGGCGCGGGTTTGGTTTTTAAAGAGACCCGTGAAAGTGAGTTATGACAGAACAGACCCAGCCCACCGACAACCTTGATCAAGCTCCAGATAACTCAGCCGACGTGCATTCCGGTGCTGGTGAAGTCGGTAGTTCCAACTACCAACCTGTCATTGACACCAATCAGGCCGGCGCTTCAGAAGCCTATGGTGAGGGGGCAATTCAAATTCTCGAAGGTTTGGAAGCAGTTCGCAAACGTCCCGGCATGTACATCGGCGACACCTCTGACGGAACAGGTTTGCACCATTTGGTTTTCGAGGTAGTTGACAACTCGATTGACGAAGCTTTGGCTGGCCACTGTGATGACATCGTCGTCACCATCCACTCAGACAATTCAGTGAGTGTCACTGACAACGGCCGCGGCATTCCGACCGGCATCAAAATGGATGACAAACACGAGCCCAAGCGTTCTGCTGCAGAAATAGCGCTGACCGAGTTGCACGCCGGTGGCAAGTTCAACCAGAACAGCTACAAGGTCTCTGGCGGTTTGCATGGTGTGGGCGTGAGTTGCGTCAATGCGCTGTCCAAAATGCTTAGGCTCACGATCCGCCGAGATGGCAAGGTACACGCCATGGAGTTTTCCAGAGGCTTTGTGCAAAATCGCATCATTGAAAGCATCAATGGCGTAGAAGTTTCACCCATGAAAGTCATGGGCGACACCGATAAGCGCGGCACAGAAGTTCATTTTCTGCCGGACACAGAGATATTTAAAGAAAACAACGATTTCCATTACGAAATTCTAAGTAAGCGCTTGCGCGAACTGAGCTTTTTGAACAATGGCGTGAAGATCCGACTCAAAGATGAGCGCACGGGTAAAGAAGATGATTTTGCAGGCGCGGGCGGTGTTAAAGGCTTCGTCAACTTTGCCAACAAGGGCAAGACAGTCTTGCACCCCAACATTTTTCACGCGATGGGAGACCGTCAAAGTGACCAGGGCACCAATATCGGCGTTGAAGTGGCCATGCAGTGGAACAGCGGTTACAGCGAGCAGGTGCTTTGCTTTACCAACAACATTCCTCAGCGTGATGGCGGGACCCATCTGACGGGATTGCGCGCCGCCATGACGCGGGTTATCAACAAATACATTGATGACAGTGAGCTGGCCAAAAAAGCCAAAGTTGAAGTCACTGGTGACGACATGCGTGAAGGCTTGTGCTGTGTCCTCTCCGTCAAAGTGCCTGAACCTAAGTTCTCGAGCCAGACCAAAGACAAGCTGGTCTCCAGCGAAGTGCGTGGACCTGTTGAAGACATTGTCAGCAAACTTTTGCATGACTATTTGCAGGAGCGTCCAAACGACGCCAAGATTATTGTGGGCAAGATCATTGAAGCCGCACGTGCACGCGAAGCCGCGCGCAAAGCGCGTGACATGACGCGTCGCAAAGGCGTGCTCGACGGCATGGGCCTGCCCGGCAAATTGGCTGACTGCCAGGAAAAAGACCCGGCGCTCTGTGAGATCTACATCGTCGAGGGCGACTCGGCGGGCGGCTCTGCCAAGCAAGGCCGCGACCGTAAGTTCCAGGCTATTTTGCCTTTGCGCGGCAAGATTTTGAACGTGGAAAAAGCGCGCTATGAAAAGTTGCTCACTAGCAACGAAATTTTGACGCTAATTACTGCTTTGGGCACCGGCATCGGCAAGGCCGGTGGCACCACCGGGAACGACGACTTCAACGTCGCCAAGCTGCGTTACCACCGCATCATCATCATGACCGACGCCGACGTCGACGGCGCGCACATTCGCACTTTGCTGCTCACGTTCTTTTATCGTCAAATGCCTGAGTTGGTGGAGCGCGGCCATATTTACATTGCGCAGCCGCCCCTGTACAAGGTCAAGGCCGGCAAAGAAGAGCTGTACCTCAAAGACGCTGCAGCGTTGGACGGCTTCTTACTGCGCATTGCACTCAAAGACGCCAGCATTTTTACCGGTGGCCCGAATGCAAGCACCCTTAGCGGAGACACCCTTGCTGAATTGGCACGCAAGCACCAGTTCGCTGAGGCCGTGATCGCCCGCCTGGGCGGTTTTATGGATGCGGAAGCCTTGCGCTCCCTGGCTGATGGCGTGGCTCTGGACCTGGACACATTGGACGCGGCCGTGGCATCGGCGGCTGCCTTGCAAATGCACTTGCCAGACGCCATCGTGGCCGGCGAATTTGATGTGCGTACCGACAAGCCGATTTTGCGCATCAGCCGTCGCCACCACGGCAATGTGAAAAGCAGCGTCATCACGCAAGACTTTGTACACGGTGCAGACTACGCGGCACTGGCCGAGGCGGCTCAAACATTCAAATCGCTGTTGACTGACGGCGCACGCGTCATGCGCGGAGACGGCGAGCGGGCCAAGGAAGAAAAAGTTTCTGATTTCCGCCAAGCCATGCGCTGGCTCATCGTGCAGGCCGAAAACGCCACGGCACGCCAACGCTACAAAGGCTTGGGCGAAATGAACCCTGCGCAGCTGTGGGAGACCACCATGGATCCGACTGTGCGCCGTTTGTTGCGCGTGCAGATTGACGATGCCATCGAAGCAGATCACGTTTTCACCATGCTCATGGGCGACGACGTAGAGCCGCGCCGTGAGTTTATTGAGACCAATGCCTTGCGCGCCGGCAATATAGACGTTTAAAGCCGCAATCCAGACGAGCAACAACCGAATCTTTAAAGGAGACTGTTGCCATGAGTGCGGTCATACCGCCCGGTGTTTCAGAAACAAACCCTCCATTGTTAGCAGCCAAGGAAGAGCGTGCGGCTTACCGTGACTACGAGCAAGACGGCATAGATCGCGTTCGAGTTTTTTATCGCAACAATCACACGCAACAGACATTTGACTTTGTTCAAGCCAAAAAAGCCAAGTGGTTGCAATTCAATCAGCGTGAGATGACGCCCTGGGAAGGCTTGGATTTTTTGAATACGCTGGTCGATGAGTCAGACCCGGACATCAACTTGCCGCAGATCGCGCACTTGCTGCAAACGGCCGAAGCCATCAAGGCTGACGGCCATCCGGACTGGTTTGTGCTGACGGGATTTATTCACGACCTGGGCAAAGTACTTTGCCTCTTTGGCGAGCCACAGTGGGCCGTGGTTGGCGACACCTTTCCGGTGGGCTGCAAGTTCTCTGACAAGATTGTTTTCCCCGAGTTCTTTGCCTTGAACCAGGACAGCCAAGACCCGCGCTTTAACACCGTCAATGGCATCTATGAGCCCGGTTGCGGCCTGGA
>CAMBWM010000065.1 GCA_945871335.1 Polaromonas sp. YR568
TAAGTTCAAAAAAGCTGATGACCCCGTTGCCGGTGGTGATCTCAAAGCCATGCAATCCGAGGTGGCAAAGCGTCCGGGTGAAGTACGCTTTCTTCACGGAGAACCGTGCGTAATTTAGGCTCTCGTCCATGGCCAAGGTCAACGGGGCATTGACCCTGAAGATCCAAGAGTTCTATGACCAGATTGTGGGCATCTACGGCTGTCCACGCCATTTCTCTGATATGCGCGATGCTGATTTAGCTTCCGGCGAGAACCGGGTGGCCAGGTTGGTCGATGACTTGAGCTGGCTCGACTTTAGAGCCTGAATCAAGCTCCGTCATTACGGTAATTGGCCAACGTAAAATCTGGTTCACACTCAAGAGCTAGTAATTCGCCGCCATGACAACATCACTCAAAATAGATTTCGTCTCCGATGTCTCCTGCCCCTGGTGCGTGGTTGGCTTGCTGGCGCTGGACCAGGCCCTGGTGCGTGTCAGCCCTGAGGTTAGCGCGACGCTGCACTTTCAACCCTTCGAGCTGAACCCGACCATGGGGCCTGAAGGCCAGGACATCACCGAGCACATCACGCAAAAGTACGGTATTTCAGAGGCTCAGGCCGAAGCCAACAGGGCGGTCATCCGTGAGCGGGGGGTGGCCTTGGGCTTTACCTTCAGTGGCACCAACTCAGACGGTGGCGGGCGCAGCCGAACTTACAACACCTTTGACGCGCATCGCTTGCTGCATTGGGCGCACACGGTAGGCGCTGACCAGCAGAAAGCGCTCAAAGAAGGGCTTTTCAAGGCCTATTTCACTGAAGGTGAAAGCCCTGCATCGCACGCCGTATTGATCAAAGTGGCGCAATCTTCGGGACTCGATCCCGTTCGTGCGGCCGGTCTTTTGAACTCGGATGAATTCGCTATAGAAGTGCGCGAAAGTGAGCAGTTCTACCAGTCTCAGGGGATTCACTCGGTGCCTGCTGTCATCATCAATGACCGCCACTTGATCTCTGGCGGTCAGCCGGTCGAAGTATTTGAGCAGGCACTGCGCCAGATAGCCCGGGCCGGCACTTAACTCAGCCGGGACATCAGCCATGTACTTACCAGCACATTTCAAAGGCGAATGGACCCGGCATGCGGCGCCCCTCATACGCGCGGATCCGTTTGCCAGCCTGATCAGTTGTGACGACAAGGGCTTGCCCTTTGTGACGCATTTGCCGCTGCAATTGCAAGCCGAAGCCCCTGGCCAGGAGGGCGTGAACCCGGTTTTGCTGGGCCATGTGGCCCGCGGCAATCCGCACTGGCGGATTTTGCAGCAGCGACCGCAAGCCGTAGTTACTTTTCTCGGGGCGCACGCTTATCTGTCCCCCCAGGTCTATCCAGACCTGGCGCGCGTGCCGACCTGGAACTACCTGGCCGTGCATTGCACCGTTGAGGCCACGCTCATTGACGAGCCCGAGGCCAAGGATGCTTTGCTGAAAAAACTCATTGGTGAGCACGAACCGGCTTACGCCGAGCAGTGGCGTGGGCTGGCGCCTGATTACCAGCGCATGATGCTTTCTGCCATGGTGGGTTTTGAGCTGCGGTTAACAGCTTTTGAGTGCAAGCTCAAACTCAACCAGCACCGTCCCGAAGCACATGAAGCCACGGTGAACATGTATGCCAGCGGCACCGAAGACCAACGCATTCTGGCCGAATGGATGCATCGCCTCAAGGCAGAAAAAGCCAGCGGGAGTGGCAGCGCTTCATGAATGATCAGGCCATGATGCAACTGGCCCTGAATGAAGCCCGCACAGCGATGGCTGCCGGTGAAGTGCCCGTGGGGGCGGTGGTGGTACGAAATGGTCAGGTGATTGGCACCGGGCGCAATTCACCCATAGATGGACACGACCCTACGGCGCATGCAGAAATTAATGCGATTCGTGCTGCAGCCAAGGTTTTGGGTAACTACCGTCTGGACGATTGCGAGTTGTATGTGACTTTGGAGCCTTGCGCCATGTGCAGCGGCGCCATGCTGCACGCTCGGCTCAAGCGCGTGGTTTTTGGTGCGGCAGACCCCAAGACCGGTGCAGCAGGCTCGGTGCTCAATCTTTTTGACAAGGACAAACTAAATCATCAGACTGCGTTGAAAGGTGGCGTGTTGGCCCAAGAAAGCGCTACGCTACTACAGTCTTTTTTTAGCGAGCGTCGTTTTACACACAAAAAAGTGGCTCTTATGAACCACCCCTTGTCCGAGTCAGCTTTGCGGACTCCCGACACGGCCTTCGAGGGGCTACCGGACTATCCCTGGAGGCCGCATTACCGCAGCGATTTACCCGCCTTGCAGGGACTGCGGATGCACTACTTGGACGAGCCGGCCACGTTGCCGCTAAGCGCGGCACCGCTGACTTATTTGTGCCTACATGGCAACCCGGCCTGGAGCTATCTTTACCGGAAGATGATCCCGACTTTTCTTGCGGCCGGACACCGCGTGGTTGCGCCTGACCTGATCGGCTTTGGCAAAAGTGACAAGCCCAAGAAAGATGCGTTTCATCACTTCGAATTTCATCGCCAGATGCTGCTCGAGTTCATTCAAGAAATGGACCTGCAGCGCGTGGTGTTGGTGGTGCAAGACTGGGGCGGTCTGCTCGGGCTGACGCTGCCCATGGCTGCCCCGCATCGCTATACGGGTCTGCTGGTTATGAACACCTTGCTGGCTACCGGAGATACGCCTTTGCCGGCCGGTTTTCATGCCTGGCGGCAGATGTGCGCCAATAATCCGGAGTTTGATGTGGGCCGCCTTTTCGCGCGCGGCAACCCGCACATGAGTCCCGCTGAGTGCGCCGCCTACAACGCACCCTTTCCCGATCGCGGCCATCGCGCTGCGCTGCGAGCTTTTCCGCCCATGGTGCCAGAGCTGCCCAATGCTGAGGGCGCCGCGCTGGCACGTCAGGCACGCGATTTCTGGCAGACCCGCTGGAGCGGTCAGACCCTGATGGCCATTGGAGAGGCTGACCCCGTTTTTGTGCCGGCGCTGATGGACGCCCTGCGCGGCCAAATCCGCGGAGCGGCGCATGGGCCATGTCTGCGAATGCCACAGGCCGGACATTTTGTTCAGGAGCATGGCCAGAACATTGCCGCCCAAGCTGTCGAATTTTTCACACCGCCAGTGGGATACTCATCATCGTGAAAAAACATATTTACATTTACTCTCCCTCCAGCGCCGTCCGCGACAAGGCCAGTTTCAAGCGCGGCATTGCGCGCCTCAAAGCCATGGGGCATGAGGTCGAGGTCGACGAAGCAGCTTTGAGCAGCCATCAACGCTTTGCCGGCGATGACGCCACGCGCCTGGCGGCCATTGCCCGTGCCGCCGCCAGCGGTGCCGACGTTGCGTTGATATCGCGCGGCGGTTATGGACTGTCTCGCATACTGCCGGGCATTGACTACAAAGCGGTTGCCAAAGCCATTGCCAAGGGAACGCAGTTTGTGGGGCTGAGTGACTTTACTGCTTTTCAAATGGCCCTGATGGCCAAGACCGGCGCCACCACCTGGGCCGGCCCCGCGCTGGGTGAAGACTTTGGCGTCGATGGCGAGCCCGACGACATCATGCAAGCTTGCTTTGACGACATGCTGAGCGGGCAGGGCGAAGGCACCGGCTGGCAACTGCCCAAGCGCTCTGTTTCAGGGCTGGAGCAGGCCAGCGGGGACGCTGACTTCAAAATTAACAAAGCCACGCTGTGGGGCGGCAATCTGTGTTTGCTCGCATCCCTGGTTGGTACACCTTACCTGCCCAAGGTCAAAGGCGGTGTGCTTTTTATTGAGGATGTCAACGAGCACCCTTACCGGGTTGAGCGCATGCTGAGCCAGCTGCTTCACGCGGGCGTGTTGGCACAACAAAAAGCCATTGTGTTTGCTCAGTTCAGTAATTACAAACTAGTACCCCACGACAAGGGCTTCAAGCTGGCCAGCGTGGTGCAGTGGTTGCAGTCCAAGGTCAAGGCGCGCGTGCTGACCGGCTTGCCTTTTGGCCATGTGCCAACCAAAGTGCTGCTCCCGGTGGGTGCCTCCGTGAGCTTGTTGGTGGAAGGGCGTGACGCCTTTTTACTATGGGGTCACGCGCACTGAAAAAAATGTCAATGAGCTACGCGCTTACTTGACTAGCAGAACAGGCACTCCGGCGTCGGTCAGTACGCGCTGAGCCACGCTGCCCATGACAGCCCGTCCCAGCAAACCATGACCGTGAGTTCCCATCACAATCATGTGCACTTTTTCGCGGCGGCTTGCATTCAGCACTTCATTGGCTGCTGAGCCAAGCACCCAGGCTGCTTTGTACTTGATCTTGTGCTTGCCAAGAAAGCGCTCAATAGGTTTGAGTACTTTGCCGGCCTCATCTGCGTGGTAGTCATTGACAGTTGACGCACCCACCATCCGCTTGACCCGCGCAGGAATAGGCGCTTGTACATTCAGTACCACCAGCTCATCATCCGGACCACACAGACCTTCGTGCGTGACTAAAAAAGCCAAGGCTTTTTTGGTGTAAGTACTGCCATCGACAGCCATCAAGAGTTTCATTTTTTTCCTTGAAGTTAAAAAATAGGTTGTTACGACCGATGGCTTCTGTTTTCAGTGGAGTTCAGGCTCTTTGGTCTGACTGGAGCGGAGCACCAGCACGGGTACGGGTGACAGACGAATGATCTGTTCAGCACCGCTGCCCATGAGCACGCGGCCAAGTCCCCGGCGACCGTGTGTGCCGACGACCATCAGATCTGCGTTAAAGCGGGTGGCCGAATCAGCCACTACCTCGGCCAGACGTTCGCCAAAGTTGTCAAATAACTGCGTGTCAGCCTGCACACCCTCAGCCCGCGCCAGCTCCAGCGCGTCGTCTAAAATTTTTCTTCCACTTTGGCGCATCACTTCAATGACATCCCCTGAATACGCGCCATAAGGATCGGCGGTCATCGGTGTCAAACCTTCGACCACATGAACCAGGTGCACGCAACCGCTTGCCTCCCGGGCCATTTGCAATGCAGTCACCAAGGCCTTTTGGGCCGTCTCGCTGCCATCGACTGGAACCACGATACGCTTGTACATAGCTTTCTCCTGTTGTTGTTATCAAGTGTCAGCCACGGCACGTGTACCTGACTTGATCTGCATCAACAGTTCGCGATCAAGGCGTGGAAGTCAGCCCGGGCAATGTGCCGGGCATGTGGTCATTCAGGCTAAAGGGTGAGCGCTTTAGCTTCCCATGGCCAGTGCCAACTCGGTGCCTTGCTTGATCGCTCGTTTGGCGTCGAGCTCAACCGCTTGGTCGGCGCCGCCTATGAGGTGCACGGTGCAACCTTGCTCAATTAACTCGGCTTGCAGTTCGCGTTGCGGGTTTTGACCGGCGCAAAGGACCACGGTGTCGGCGGGTATCAGCATGTCTTTGTCGTCCACCGTGATGTGCAGTCCAGCGTCATCAATCTTGCGGTAGATCACGCCGTTGAGCATTTCGACATGGCGATTTTTCAGCGAGGTGCGGTGAATCCAGCCTGTCGTTTTGCCCAGACCCTCACCGACTTTGCCAGTCTTGCGTTGTAGCAAAAAGAGTTTGCGCGGGCTTTTTTCAATCTCCGCAGTCTGCAAGCCGCCCCGATTTCGGTATTGGGTGTCTACGCCCCATTCAGCAAAAAACTTTGTCTTGTCCAGGCTGGGGCTGATACCGGTGTGCAACAGATATTCAGCGGTGTCAAAACCAATGCCGCCGGCGCCAATCAAGGCCACTGTTGCGCCCACTGGGCACTTGTCCCTCAGGACATCCAGATAACCCACAACCTTGGGGTGCCCGATACCTTCGATCTCCGGCACACGCGGGCTCACGCCTGTGGCCAGAACCACCTGTTTGAAGCCGGCCCCAGTCAAGTCTTTGGCACTGACACGCTTGTTCAGCTTCAATGTGACACCGGTCAAGTCGATCTGCTTTCCAAAATAGCGCAGGGTTTCGTGAAACTCTTCTTTGCCAGGCACTTGTTTAGCCACGTTGAATTGACCACCGATTTCGCTGGCGCCATCAAACAATGTCACATCAAATCCGCGCTTTGCGGCCGTGGTGGCAAAAGCCAGACCGGCCGGCCCTGCGCCCACCACGGCAATGCGTTCTTTGGATGGGGCAGGGGTTTCAATCATCAGCGTCTCGTTACAGGCGCGCGGATTGACCAGGCAGGAGGTGAGCTTGCCGCCAAAGGTGTGGTCCAGGCAGGCTTGGTTGCAGGCTATGCAGGTGTTGATCTCGTCGGCTTTGCCAAGAGCCGCTTTGTTGACAAATTCGGCATCGGCCAGGAAAGGGCGGGCCATGGAGACCATGTCAGCCATGCCGTCGGCCAAAATCTGTTCTGCAATTTCGGGTGTATTGATGCGGTTGGTGGCGACCACCGGAATGCCGACCTTTCCCTTGAGTTTTTGCGTGACCCATGCAAATGCAGCTCTTGGCACTTTGGTGGCAATCGTCGGGATGCGTGCTTCATGCCAGCCAATGCCGGTGTTCAAAATGCTGACGCCTGCGCCTTCCAGTGCCTGGGCCAGTTGAAGTACTTCTTCATGGGTTGAGCCGCCCTCGACCAAGTCGAGCATAGACAGCCTGAAGATGATGATGAAATTAGGACCCACCTTGGCCCGTGTGCGGCGTACGATTTCCAGCGGAAAAGCGATACGGTTTTCATAGCTGCCACCCCAGGCATCTTCGCGCTGGTTGGTTTGCGTGGCTATGAACTCGTTGATCAAGTAGCCTTCAGAGCCCATGATTTCTACGCCGTCGTAGCCGGCGCTTTGTGCCAAATAGGCGGCATTCACATAGTCTTCAATCGTCTGCTCGATCTCTTCGCCTGTCAGTGCATGCGGGCGAAACATATTGATTGGAGCCTTCAAGGCGCTAGGAGCCACCAATTCAGGGTGGTAAGCGTAGCGTCCGAAATGCAGTATTTGCATGGCGATCTTGCCGCCGGCTTCATGCACTGCCTGGGTGACTACTTTGTGTTTATCGGCCTCAGCCTGTGTTGTCATGCGAGCGCCGCCGGGCATGGGGCGTCCACGGTCATTGGGTGCTATGCCGCCTGTGACGATCAAGCCGACGTCACCTTTGGCACGCTCTGCATAAAAAGCGGCCATGCGAGCAAAACCGTCCTTGGCTTCTTCAAGACCGACGTGCATGGACCCCATGATCACGCGGTTTTTCAAGGTCGTGAAGCCCAGGTCCAAGGGGGCGAGCATATGGGGGTAGGCGGTCATCTTAGGCTTCCTATCGGCTATCAATCCTCAGCTTGGCATTTCACAAAAAGGAAGCCTGGACTTTAGTTAACATAATATACATCGTAGAACAGATTTAAAAGATCTTTTCACCATTTGCCTCTGGGCTGCAGGCGCAAAATGGACTCTGAAATAAGTGCCTGGGCATCAACGCGGTTACCAAGCCGGGCAAAATCCAGAGGGTTTAGCCCCTGTTCATTTTTTAACAAAGGCTCAGCGCCTTCATCCAGCAAAAGTCTAACAGCGGCGGCACTGCCGTACTGGGCAGCCATCATCAAAGGTGTTGTGCCGTTGGGCGATTGGGCGTTCACAAATGCATGGTTGTCCAGCAAAAGCCGAACCAGTTGAACATCACCTTGGGTAGCCGCGTAATGTAGCGGCGTCCAGCCTGACTTGTTAACGTCTGCGTCCTTGCTTATCAAGAGCTTGGCCAAAGACAAGTGGCCTTTGAGCGCCGCATACATCAGGGCATTTTCGCCGGCCTGATTGACAAAATTAAGGTCCGTTCCCTTGGCCTCAATCAGCACCTTCGCGACTTTGAGTGAGGGCTCGGCAATGGCCATGATGAGCCCGTGGCGAGCTTCAGGGTCCAGGGTGTTAGGGTCAAAACCGCGCTGTATCAAGCGTTGAACGGTCAGCGCATCGTCTTGTTTAATGGCCTTGAAATAGTCTTCGTAGGAGCCGGCTTTGCAGGTAGAAAATCCATATAAAACAAGGCCAATAAAGACAAACTTAAAGTAAATTATTGGATTTTTCATGCGCTGTCTGTGACGGGATCAGTGGCCGTCAGTTCGCAAAAAAAGCTGTTCGAAATTCAGACTTGTCATTTCGGCAACAGTCTCGATAGGCAGGCTTTTGAGCTCTGCAATTTGTTGGGCAACCAGAGGCACATACGAGGGATTGTTAGTTTTACCACGGTAGGGCATGGGCGCCAGATAGGGGCTGTCGGTCTCGATGAGCATGCGGTCCATAGGCACAAAAGAAGCCACTTCACGCAAGTCGGCGGCGTTTTTGAAGGTCAAAATCCCGGAAAAGGAAATGTAAAACCCCAAATCTAAGGCTGCACGGGCCACGTCCTGAGTTTCAGTGAAGCAATGAAAAACGCCCCCTGCAGAGCCGATTCCAGCGTCTTCACCCTCCTCTTTCAAGATCTCCAAAGTGTCTTTTGAGGCGCTTCGTGTGTGAATGATCAAGGGTTTGGCGGTTTGGCGAGCGGCACGAATATGAATTCTAAAGCGCTCACGCTGCCAGGCCATGTCAGCCACGCTGCGCTCGCCCAAGCGAAAGTAATCCAGCCCGGTTTCACCAATACCAAGCACTTTGGGCAAGGCTGCTCGGCTTAAAAGATCGTCTAGCGAGGGCTCGCGCACGCCTTCGTTGTCCGGATGAACGCCAGCGGTACACCAAAAATTATCGTAAGACAGGGCCAGCGAATGCACCTCGTCAAACTCTTCCAGTGTGGTGCAGATCACCATCGCACGATCAACACCGGCCGCTTGCATGGCCTGACGTATCTGCGGCAGATCGCCCTTGAGCTCCGGAAAATTAAGGTGGCAATGTGAGTCTGTGAACATTGAAAAATCTGAAATTGAGCGTGGGTTCAGGGCCAAGGCCTAGCGCGTATTGAGCGCCAGACTGGCACGGCTGACCAGCGCCTCCAGCATCAAGCCGGGGTTGTAAGGATGCTCGACGGTTCGACTGGTGGTAGCCAATTCTTTGGACCAGGACGCTAGCGCGAACAAACTGGCCGGGCTCGCCGCAGGCAAAGCGGCGTTGGCGCCGGGGCGTTGCGCAGGCAAAGGCAAGTCCGACGCACTGAAAAACCGCGGCTGTGCACCCAGCTTGACAGTCCACATGTCATGACAAAGCTTTTGCAAGGCATCGACGACCATGGGCGGGGTCAAATCGCCCAAAGCACTGACATCGCCGCGGGCCATGGCTTTGGGCAGTGCACGCCAGTCGCGCGCAGCTTGAGCTGAAGCACCACCGCGCACCCATTCCAGCGCATCCGCAGGGCGGCCACCCGCCGCTGCGAGCAATACACGCAAATCATCGGGCTGGGGGGGCGCCGCTTGGCTCGCTGCCTTGGCGCTCTTGACACTTTTGCCGCCCTCATCGCCGTCTGCAGCAGGGGCATCGGGCTCGGCGCTAACCCGGGCTAGCCAGGCCAGGCTCTCTTCAAAGCCGGGCCAGCGCATGGCGTGAGACTGGCAACGGCTGCGAATGGTGGGCAAGATCTGCTGCGTCGCCTCGGTCGCCAGCACAAACTTGACTTCGCCGGGCGGCTCTTCCAGGGTCTTGAGCAAGGTATTGGCCGTGATGGTGTTCATGCGCTCTGCCGGAAAAACCAGCACCACTTTGGTGTCGCCACGCGAGCGGGTGAACTGCGTGAAGCTGACTGCTTCGCGTGCAGCATCCACCTTGATTTCTTTGCTGGGTTTGCGTTTTTTAGCGTCCAGTTCTTCCTGGGTTTTCTGGTCCAGAGGCCAGCCTAATTCCAAAAAAAGCGTTTCAGGCATGAGCAAGCACAGGTCAGCATGGGTGTGCACGTTCACCGAGTGGCAGCTGCCGCAGAGTCCGCAGGCGCCTTGGGGCGTAGGGGCTTCGCACAACCAAGCCCTGGCCAAAGCCAGCGCCAGTTCAAACTGCCCCAGACCCGATGGCCCGCTCAAAAGCCAGGCATGCCCGCGTTGCGACAGAAGGCTTTGCAGCTGGTCCTGCAGCCAGGGTGCCAGTGCAGGGACGGCCTTCACGGGGGCGCTGTTGCTCACTTGAGCCAGCCATTGGCTATAAAAACCGCCAACACCGACTGCCATACCGCCGCCTGGGTTTGCGCTGCATCGATACGCGCAAAGCGCGTAGGTTCAGCCAGCAGCCGGCGGGCATAGCCGTCTGCCACACGCTGAAAAAAAGCCAGCGGCTGCGACTCAAATTTGTCCGGCACACGGGCACCAGCAAGTCGCTTGGCCGCCTCTTCGGGTGACAGGTCAAACCAGACTGTCAGAGCAGGCTGCACCAGCGCTGGCTGGTCAGCCTTCGTTTGCACCATGCGCTCGAGTTGGCCCAGCACCTTTTCATCAAATCCGCGGCCACCGCCCTGGTAGGCAAAAGTCGCGTCTGTAAAACGGTCGCATAAGACGACATCGCCACGCCCCAGCGCAGGCAGGATGACGCAGTCCAGGTGGTCACGGCGGGCCGCAAACATCAGTAAAGCTTCGGTCAAAGGGTCCATAGCATCCTGCAGCACCAGCGAACGCAGCTTCTCGGCCAACGGCGTGCCGCCGGGCTCCCGGGTCAGTGTGACAGCCCTGCCCTGCGCCTTGAAGGCTTGTGCCAAGGCACTGATGTGGGTGGACTTTCCAGCACCATCAATGCCTTCAAAACTGATAACAAGGCCGGACGGCACGCTCACGGTTCAGCGACCCCGTATGTATTTGTTCACGGCACGGTTGTGCTCTTCCAGCGTGACGCTGAACTGGCTGCTGCCATCGCCCCGGGCCACAAAGTACA
>CAMBWM010000066.1 GCA_945871335.1 Polaromonas sp. YR568
GGGGCGTGCAGCACATAGTGCACATCACGCATGGCGGTGGCAATGCGCATCGCCCCGACGTGGGGTGGTCCTTCGTATGTCCAAAGTGTCAACTGCATGCTTGACTCCTAAGCGGCGAGCTTTTCGCGACGTTTCAAGGGACGGCTGAACAGACCTGCGAGGTCTGCGGCCTGCTCATAGCCCTGAATCGGCGTGAAGACCAATTCGATCGCCCATTTCGTAGTGATGCCTTGGGCTTCCAACGGGTTGGCCAGACCTAAGCCGCAGACCACCATGTCGGGCTTGTCCTTGAGACAACGGTCCAGCTGCAAATCGACATCTTGTCCTTCGCTGATGCGGGTGCCTGCGGGCAACCACGCCAATTCTTTGGCCATGTGCTGACGGTGCAGATAAGGCGTTCCGACTTCCACCAGTTGCATGTTCATCTCGCGCTGTAAAAAGCGGGCCAGTGGAATTTCAAGCTGCGAATCCGGAAAAAAGAAAATGCTTTTTCCTTGCAGCATTTGGCGGTGCACTGCCAAGGCTTTTTCTGTGCGCTGGCGGGGTCCTGCGGTGACTTGTTCAAACACCTGGGGAGACACGCCAAATTCAGAAGCGGCTTCTTGCAGCCAGGCTGTTGTACCTTCCAGCCCCAAAGGGAATGGAGCAGGCAGGTATTTAGCTTGACGGTCTTGCAGCGCTTTGGCTGTGTCGGCCAGGAAGGGTTGGGCCAATAAAAATCGGGTGTTGGCGCCAACAGCCGGCAAGTCATGGCTTTTTCGGGGTGGGAAAAAGCACAGCGAGATGCCCATTTTCTCTAGCAAGCTGCGCATCTGGTCTTCCACCACATCTGCCAGAGTGCCCACCACCATCAGTTGTTTGGGAGCGGAAGCGTCCGCTTTCGGTAAGGCCGGTACCAGGGCGGCCAGACAGGCGTCTTCACCCTGGGTGAAGGTGGTCTCAATGCCGCTGCCGGAGTAGTTCAGCACGCGAACAGCAGGATGGTGAATCTGGTTCAGGCGTTCTGCAGCTCGTGACAAATCAAGCTTGATCACCTCAGAGGGGCAAGAGCCCACCAGAAAAAGCATTTTGATGTCTGGTCTGCGATTGAGAAGTTGATTCACCACGCGGTCCAGTTCGTCGTGCACGTCGGCCAGGCCCGCCAGATCGCGCTCGTCAATGATGGCTGTGCCGAACCTGGGCTCCGCAAAAATCATCACGCCAGCGGCAGACTGAATCAGGTGGGCACATGTGCGGGAGCCGACCACCAGGAAAAAAGCATCTTGAATTTTTCGATGCAGCCAAATGATGCCTGTCAGGCCGCAGAAAACCTCACGCTGCCCGCGCTCGATCAAAGGGACGACATCAGTGCAGCCCGTACTTTGCTCAGCGCGAATAGGAATGACGGTGCTCATACGCTGACTTGCGGGCTAGATGGGTGAAGCGCTTGAGTGGCTGGTTTTTGCAGCCTTGCCATGCGCAGTTTCCGGATGTATTGCGCTGCGTTAATGCCATAGGTGACATAGGCGGCCAAGGCCAGCAAAAGCTGGTCACCAGCAGACCATTGACCTTGCCACCACACCCAGAGGTAAGCGGTGTGCAATGCCATCACCAGCATGCTGACCATGTCTTCCCAGAAGAAGGCGTGCGCAAACAGGTATTTGCCGTAAACAACTTTTTCCCAGATGCAGCCCGTCACCATGATCAGGTAGAGGACCAGGGTTTTGACAACCACAGAAGCCAAGGCCCAGTCGGTGTGTTCGCCAGTCCTCAAGCTGTTTAAAACCAGGTAGAGGCTGACCAAGAAAACCAAGAATTGGACCGGCGCCAACACGCCCTGAACCAGAGTCCACCGCGTCGCATCGCGCTTAGCGCGTTGCTCCGGTGTGTACAAAAACTGTGGCTGCGATCCCTGCATTTCTCACCTTCGTGGCTAATGAACTGAGCTAACTTTAAGACTTGAAACCCAGAGTGTCAACAAAAATTGACAATAAATGTGACATCTAGGGTTTACACTGAATGCATGTCGGTCTGATTTAAATCACACTGAGGCGTCTTGTTGGAATAGAGGGTATTACGCGTGGCTCGTTACAAATATGAGAAGTCCAGTGCTTCGCACACTGAGCAAGGTGCTCAGCAAGGCATCAAGCCCAAGCTCAATTTCGGGCTGGGTGTCAGTCCGCGCCTGGTGGGCGGGACAAGCTTTGACGATAAACCCGCACTCGATCAAAACCAGATTGAACGGCTGGCTGACGCAAGCCTTTACAGCATCGAAAAAACCCGTCAAATCCTGCGTGCTTGGCATCGTCAGGGGCATCTTTTGGCTGACATTTACATCGATGGCATCGCGCCTGCCGCCCGATTGATTGGTGAGCGCTGGACAGCGGACGAGTTTGATTTTGTGCACTGCACAATCGCCCATTCGAGGCTGCATCAAATCCTGTACGAGTTCAGTGGAGAATTTTTATCAGAGGCTTACGCAGAGCCCAACGGTTTGAGCCTGCTGCTGATGAGCGAGCCGGGTTCGCAACACGGCTTGGGCGTATTCATGGTGAGTGAATTTTTCAGGCAAGCCGGCTGGACTGTGACCCTGGCAGCGCCCCAGGACATTGCTGAGTTCAAGCGTAGTTTTCAAACTGATTGGTTCGATGCCGTCGCACTGTCAATCTCCACCGAGCGGCACTTGGATGCTGTGTCTAAGGCTGTGGCCGAATTGCAAGTCGCAGCTGTCAATCCGAATTTGCAGATCTTTGTGGGTGGTCCGCAGGCCTGCCTTGCACCCGACAAGCTAAGTTGGCCTGGAATTCATTTGCTCAATGTCAACGCTCGACAAGCTGTTGAAGCAGTGACGCAAAGGATGGACAAGGCCAGCCGTCAGATGGCTGTGACGCTCGCCGCGTCTTAATCCCGGTCCCACACTGGGAAAAAATCGCTCACCATAAATTTAACTGTATAATTAATATTCTAAAATATTTATAATAAAAATAATTATAAAGTTTAAAAATATTTAAAATAAAAATAATATTAAAGTATTAAATTAATGAACTTCACTGATCTGGAACCTGCTACATTCACCAAGCTGCTGGGGGTGGTTTCAGATGTGACTTTGATCATTAATGACAAAGGCTTTATCGAAGATGTGTCCACCGGACAGGACACCATGGCGTCTTTGGGCTGTCAGAGCTGGGTCGGCAAGCTCTGGACCGAGACCGTCACCGTCGAGAGCAAGAAAAAAATTCACGAGCTGCTGCAGGTGCAGCCACAAGCTCAGACGCTGACTTGGCGCCATGTCAATCACCCCACGCCCGCAGGCGGTGAAGCGGCAATTCAATACATCACTGTTGCTCTCAAGGGGCAAAAAATGTTGGCTGTGGGTCGAAACCTGGAGCGGCTCGCCGAATTGCAGCGCCGTTTGGTCGAGACCCAGCAATCCGTAGAGCGCGACTACCTGCGCCTGCGGCACATTGAGGCACGTTACCGTGTTTTATTTGAAACATCGCCAGAAGCTGTGCTGATGGTGGATGCCCATAACTACCGCTTACTTGAGGCCAATATTGGTGCGCAAGCGCTTTTCAAAGACGCCGGCAAGCGCTTGGTCGGCCGGGATTTTCGCGAGTGTTTTGAGACTGATAGCCAGGGAGAAGTTCAGTCCTTGCTCAGAACTGCGCTGGCCACAGGCCGAATTGAATTGTGCTCTGCCTTTGTGGCCGGTTCCGAGTCGGCCCTCACGGTGTCGGCAACTGTTTTTCGCCAGGAGGGTGGCGCTCAATTTTTGGTGCGGCTGACCTCGCGTGAGGCTTTTGCCTCCGCCAAGAGTGACACACAATCGGCAGCGGTGCTCAGTGCAGCGATGGAGCATTTCCCTGATGGCTGGTTGCTGACGGACACTGCCGGCGCAGTGAAAAGCGTGAACGAAGAAGGCATGGCGCTCCTTGGGTTGACAGCGCCATCGCAGGTCATGGGTCAGTCATTGGAGCGATGGTTGCTCAGGGGTGCCGTTGATTGGGGTGTGTTGAATACCTCCTTGAAGCAGAATTTGCCAGTGAGAAATTTCGCCACCGAAGTCAGAACCTTGTCGGGTATGACGCTTCCGGTCGAAGTGTCGGCGGTTCATCTGCTCGAGCCTGAGCCTTTGTATGTGTTTTTTGTACGCGATATGGACAGGCGCTTGCAGGCTTCCTCAGAAGCTACCCAAGCGCTGCCCAACCCCTTTGCCGAGCTGTCCCAGCTGGTGGGCCGGCGCCCGATGAAAGACATCGTGGGCGAAACCGTGGACACCATTGAGCGCATGTGCATTGAGGCAGCGCTCGAGTTAACACACAACAACCGGGCGTCCGCTTCTGAAATGCTCGGGCTTTCGCGCCAGAGCCTTTATGTGAAGCTGCGCCGATTCGGCATTTTGTCGGACAACGAAGTCGACTCGCCCATCGCTTGATGGTCGGGTGTATTTTTTGGTTGACACTTAGTGTCAACACCAGTTGACAAGTCAAGACGGTTTCACATAATCAAGGCATGGACAACCCAAGCCTTGCATTCAAGCCAGCACTGCGATACCCAAGTTTTCGCACCGTCGCTGAGCTTCTCAAGCCAATTACCTGGTTTCCGCCTGTGTGGGCCTTTGCGTGTGGTGCTGTCTCCTCCGGTCAAAGCCTGACGGACAACTGGATGTTGATTTTCTTAGGCCTCGTTCTGACGGGCCCTTTGGTCTGCGCCAGCAGCCAAGCGGTCAACGACTGGTTTGACCGCCATGTCGATGCCATCAATGAACCCCAAAGACCCATTCCATCCGGCCGCATGCCGGGCCGCTGGGGTTTGGGCATTGCCATTGCCTGGACGCTGCTGTCACTGCTGTGGGCCACGATGATGGGCCCTTGGGGCTTTGCGGCCTGTGCCTTGGCGATTGTTTTGTCTTGGGCCTACAGCATGCCGCCCGTGCGGCTGAAAAAAAATGGTTGGTATGGCAACGCCGCATGCGGCCTGAGTTACGAAGGTTTAGCGTGGCTCACAGGCACTGCCGTGATGTTGGGAGGCGCGTTGCCCGGCGCCAATGCGGTCTACCTGGCTTTGCTTTACAGCTTGGGTGCGCACGGCATCATGACCTTGAATGACTTTAAGGCGATAGAGGGCGACCGCCAAATGGGGGTTGCTTCATTGCCGGTTCAGTTGGGTGCTAAAGGCGCTGCCAAAGTGGCTTGTCTGTTCATGTGGCTGCCGCAAGTGGCGGTGTCTGCGCTGCTATTAAATTGGGAGCTACCCTGGCATGCATTGGCCGTACTGGTGTTGAGTTTCTTGCAGTGGCCCTTGCTGATCAAGTTTTTAAAGAACCCCATTGAGCGTGCTTTGTATGTAAGCGCTTTCGGTGTGCCTATTTTTGTCAGCGGCATGATGGTGAGCGCTTGGGGCTTGCGCCAATTGAATGCAGCGGGAGGCACATGAAATCTCCATTTTTCGGCTGGTTTGAAATCATCCGTTTGGGTCTGATTCAGGCCTGCTTGGGTGCGGTGGTGGTGGTCACCACATCCACACTCAACCGCATCATGGTGGTTGAACTGGCTTTGCCCGCCTTGTTACCCGGCTTTTTGGTGGCTTGGCATTACGCGGTGCAGATCGTGCGTCCCCGCATGGGCTACGGCGCAGACAAAGGCAGGCGGAGCACGCCTTGGATGATGGGCGGCATGGTGGTGTTGGGTGTGGGTGGCGTTCTGGCGGCGGTGTCCACGGTGTGGATGGCGACATCACCTTCGGCCGGCATCGGCTTGGCCGTTGTGTCTTTCAGCTTGATCGGTTTGGGCGTGAGCGCCTGTGGCACCTCACTCTTAACCTTGATGGCTAAAAAAGTGCCTTTCGGCAGGCGTGCGCAAGCCGCTACAACCGTTTGGCTGATGATGATCATGGGTTTTGCCATGACGGCCGGTATGGTCGGCAAGTTGATTGACCCTTACAGCCCTGAAATTTTGCTGAAAGTGTCAGCTGGGTTGAGTGTCGTGACCACATTGCTCACAGCACTTTGCTTGTGGCGTCTGGAAAAACCAGACGATGACTTCGTTTCCGCCAAGCAGGCCAGCCCGGCAGACTTTAAGAAAACATTCATTGAAGTCTGGTCTGAACCCAAAGCAAGAACTTTCACCATTTTTGTCTTTTTGTCGATGCTCGCTTACAGCGCCCAGGATTTAATTCTGGAGCCATTTGCAGGTACGGTGCATGGCATGTCGCCAGGCAAGACCACACAGCTCTCAGGCTGGCATCACATGGGCGTATTGATTGGCATGCTGTGTGTCGCGGGCGCGAGTTCGCGATGGGTGGCCGGCCGGTTGGGCTCGGTGCATGCCTGGATGCTGGGTGGTTGTATTTTTTCTGCGCTTGCCACGGTAGGCTTGTCCGCGTCAGCCATGGAAATGCTGTCATACCAATGGCCACTCAAAGCCAACGTGGTATTTCTGGGCGTCGCCAATGGTGCCTTCTCCATTGCAGCGATCGCCACCATGATGTCTTTAGCGGGTGAGGGTGGACCAGGCCGGGAAGGCACCCGCATGGGTCTATGGGGCGCAGCCCAAGCCCTTGCCTTTGGTTTGGGTGGACTGGTAGGGACAGGGGCCAGTGACCTGGCACATGCTTTGTTAAACGACACCCGGGTGGCCTATCTCGCGGTATTCGCATTTCAATCGCTGATGTTTTTAGCCTCAGCACTCGTGGCATTTCGGATGCGCCCGGTGGGCGTTCTAAGTATCAAAACAACTGTAGACAACTCCATTTTATGGAAAGGTAGGACCGCAACATGAGCCATACCGATTTTGATTTCGTGGTCGTCGGCGGAGGCCCCTCGGGGGCGACTGCCGCGCATGATCTGTCCCGCGAGGGCTGGCGGGTTTTATTGCTGGACCGTAAAGGTCGGCCTAAGCCATGTGGTGGTGCGATACCGCCGCGCCTGATCAAAGACTTTGACATTCCAGACCATTTGCTGGTGGCCAAAATACGCTGTGCCCGCATGATCTCGCCGGCCGACAACCAAGTTGACATGCACATCGACAACGGTTTCGTGGGCATGGTCGACAGGCAGGACTTTGATGAGTTTTTGCGCGAACGCGCTTCCGGCTCCGGTGCTGTTCTTCAGCAGGCCTTGTTTGACAAAATTGATCGGGATGACGTTGGAATGCTGTGGGTGCATTACACGCCAGTGACAGGTAAAGACCATGCTGCGGCCAGCCCGCCCCAAGCTGTCAAAGTCTCTACTCGCATGGTGATAGGCGCCGATGGTGCTCGCTCCGAGGTGGCGCGCCAGCAAATCCCATTATCCGACCGCACGAAGTACGTTTTTGCTTATCACGAGATCATCCAGGCCCCCGTGGAAAAAGCTTCGCATAACGGTGAACGCTGCGACGTTTACTATCAGGGAGAGGTCTCGCCGGATTTTTACGGCTGGGTTTTCCCGCATGGCAAAACCATGAGCGTTGGCACCGGCAGTGCCGACAAGGGATTTTCATTGCGCAGCGCGACAGGTCACTTGAGAAAAGTTGCGGGCCTCTCGGATGCGCTCACATTGCGGCGCGAAGGCGCCCCGATACCCCTGAAGCCCTTGCCGCATTGGGATAACGGCCGCGACGTGTTGGTGGTGGGAGACGCTGCCGGCGTGGTTGCGCCTTCCTCGGGCGAGGGTATTTACTACGCCATGGATTGCGCGCGCACCATGGCCCGTGCTGCGCACATGGCCTTGAAAACGGGTAATCCGAGCTGCTTGAAAAAAGGCCGCAAGGTGTTCATGAAGCAACATGGCAAGGTGTTTTGGATCTTGGGCGTGATGCAATATTTCTGGTACCAAAGCGACAAACGCCGGGAGAAGTTTGTCAAAATTTGCGAAGACCGTGACGTTCAAAGACTGACCTTTGAGTCATACATGAACAAAGAACTGACCCGACGCGATCCGATGGCGCATCTGAGGATCTTCCTGAAAGACACAGCCCATTTATTGGGATTCGCTCGAACTTAAAATAAATTAATACTAAAGCAATATAAAAAGAACAATTAAATTATAAAAAAGTTAAAATACCTTGTGAGGACAAGGGTTTTGGAGCGTTGAAAACTCTCCGAAAATTATTTATAAAGGGCGTAAGACTAGTGGATCGGCATGCTATTTTGCTGGCAAGAATGCCCCGATCACCCCCTAACCGGTTGGTACGCTAGTCTCCTCCAAGGTATTTGATGCCGCAGTTCACTGGCTCTCTTAGTTCGGCAAAGCGTTTAGATGACTCGCGGTCTGCGAACGATGAGTGCAAAGACTCGTTGCAGAAAGTCGTTGAGGAGCAGCTGATCCCCAGGCTGCTGAGTTCTCAAAATTACAGCGCCCGTTTGTCGGCCCAAGAAATTTCAGACAGTAACCCTGAGCCCTTCCCGGAGTTCAACGAGTTCACCAACGCCTGCCGGGAGGGCGATTCACTCAAGGTCAACAAAATTGTGGACGCCTTGGTTGTCCAGGGGGTTGTGCATGAACGCATTTTCCTGGAGTTGATCACGCCTGCCGCCAGACATTTGGGCGCGCTATGGGACAAAGACTTGTGCAGCTTCACTGAGGTCACTTGTGGTCTGGCTTTGATGCACCAGGTCACGTACCGGCTGGGCTATGAGTTCAGGGATGGACCCCAAGTAGAGGGTCAGCAGGCCCATGTGATGCTGTGCTGCGCCCCGGGCTCAATGCACTTTTTGGGCGCCACTATCGTCGCGGACTTGTTCAGACGGGAAGGCGCCTCTGTCGTCATTGAAATCTCTTCGACAGAGCAAGAGCTGGTGCGTGCAGCTGCCAATGAATGGTTCGACGTCATCGGCATTTCGGTCGCCCTCGAGTCTCAGTTGTTGAAGTTGCCTGAGCTGATTGCCCGGCTGAAGAAAAGCTCTGGCAACCCCCATGCGAAAGTGCTTTTAGGCGGCCCTATTTTCATGCTGATTGATTTACAGCCGGAAATTTTTGGGGCAGACGCTATCTCCAACAGCCCGACCGAGGTCGTTGCATTGCTCAAGCGTTTCGCGTCTAAGTCAGACCACAAACTTTCATGATCAGCGCCGCGGTGCTCTGCGGGTCTTCCTCATGCGCCAGGTGGCCCAAGCCCGGCTGTAGATACAGCTGAGCCTGGGGCAACATCTGGCAAGCCTTTTGAGCCAGTTCAGGCGGCACGGTGCGGTCCTCAGAGCCCACCAATATAGACACTTTGTTGTGGATGTGTGGCAGCTTGCTGGCGAGATCAGACAGGTTCCACGCCGCCATCATGCCCAATACGCTGTGCACATGACCCGAGTGGCTGAACACTGTTTTGTACAGCTCTGTGCCGTGCTCATCCAGACTGGAGCCGGTTTGTGCAATGGACTTGGCAATCACCGTCGGCTGGCCAGCCAGCTTGGCGGTTGCCCAGGCTGAAATCGGGTTGATGGCGGCCAATTTGGCGGCCGGTCCAAAAATCCATGACGGCATACCGGGAATCTGCAGCCAGGCAGGGTTCAAGCCAATCACATGCGTTTGGGCCAGGCCAGCTTGATGCAAGACCATGTGCGCTGCGATGGCGGCGCCGGCAGAGTGGCCTGCAATGACTGCCGGCGTCAGGTTCATTTGAAGCAGCAGGGCGCGCAGGCCCTCACTCATGCCAAGCAATGACAGGCTGTCTTTCGTCCCCCGGCTGGTAAATACATGGCCCGGCAAATCAGGTGCGATGACTTGAAAATAAGGGCTGAGCAAAGGCAGCAGGCCACGCCAGCTGAAGCTGCCGGAACCGGTGCCATGCAAGAGCAAGAGGCAAGGCCCCTGGCCGCAGTGTTGAACATGCCATTGAATACCCCCCGCGTTGATGAAGTGGCTGTGGCTTGCGTGCGGCCAATGGTGGCGATGCGCGGGCCACTGCATGGTGGGGTAAAGACTGTCAAACATTTCAGGCTGACTGCTTGCGCAAATTGTCCATGGCGGTGGCCATGCGCTGGGCTTGGACCTGCGGCATGGGCATGTAACTGGCACCCATGGCGTCGGCCAGGTTTTGCGCTTGAGGGTCTGGCTGGATCGAAGTGTCTATCCACAAGGAACGGTGGCCGGTTTGGCGCCATTGCTTGACCCACTGCAAAGCATCGGCTTGGGCCTGCACACGTCCGCCCAGGCCTTGCAAGTTGACGTTGGCTCTGCCATCGCTGAGCACTACCAAAATGGGTGTGACGCCTTGTCTTTGCAGCTGTATCGATTGTTCACAAGCCATTTTTAAGGCCAGGGCCAGGGGCGTTCCACCACCACCGGGAAGCCCGGTCATGGCGCGCTTGGCACGAACCAGAGAGCGTGTCATTGGCAAAAGCAGCTGGGCTTTTGCGCCTCTGAAGGCAACAATGCAGACACTGTCACGGCGTGCATAAGATTGTTGCAGCAACAACTCCACAGCGCCTTTGGCTTCGGCCAACCTTTGAAGCGCCGCAGAACCCGACGCATCCAAGGCCAGGATCATGCAGCTGGAGCTGTTTTGTTGGTAGCGGTGCACATGAAAATCTTCAGACCGGATGGCCACGCGGCCTTGGCCGGTAGCGCTTCTCAATCGTTGTTTGGGCGCGGCAGAACGCAAGGTGGCCAACACATGCAGCCGCGCATGGCCAGCGGGTCTTCCAGGGCGGGGCGGCAATGGCCTGCCGCGCTGCATGCCTGAGCGAAATTGGCCGCTGCGACCGGAGGAGTTACCTTGGCTGCTGCCGGTTTTTGTGAGCAA
>CAMBWM010000067.1 GCA_945871335.1 Polaromonas sp. YR568
TTTGGTTTGTGCGGCATTCCTGAGGCGCTGATTGAGGCCGTCAAAGACAGCGGCGTGCAAAACCTCACCGTGATTGCCAACAACGCCGGCGTGGACGGCTTTGGTCTGGGCAAGCTGCTGGACACGCGGCAGGTCACCAAAATGATTGCCAGCTACGTGGGCGAGAACAAAGAGTTTGAGCGCCAATACCTGGCCGGTGAGCTGGCGTTGGAGTTCACGCCGCAGGGCACGCTGGCTGAAAAGCTGCGCGCCGGGGGCGCTGGCATTCCGGCGTTTTTCACCAAGACCGGGGTTGGCACCATGGTGGCTGATGGCAAAGAGTTGCGCGAGTTTGATGGCGAGATGTACGTGATGGAGCGCTCCTTGGTGCCCGACATCGCGCTGGTCAAGGCTGACGTGGCTGACAAGTCGGGCAATCTGCGTTTTCGTTTGACGGCGCGCAACTTCAACCCGGCCGTGGCCATGGCCGGCAAGCTGTGCATTGTGGAGGTCGAGAAAATTGTGGAAGTCGGCGAGCTGGCACCGGACGACATTCATTTGCCCGGCATTTATGTGCACCGCATCGTGCTCAATGCCACACCTGAAAAGCGCATTGAAAAGCGCACCGTGACCGTCCCCGCCAACACCCCCGCAGGAGCTTGAGATGCCTTGGACCCAAGACCAGATGGCCGCGCGTGCGGCGCAGGAACTCGAAGACGGTTTTTACGTCAACCTCGGCATCGGCATTCCGACGCTGGTGGCCAACTTTGTGCCGGCCGACAAAGAAGTCTGGCTGCAGTCTGAAAACGGCATGCTCGGCATTGGCGCTTTCCCGCACGAAGACGAGGTGGATGCCGACCTGATCAACGCCGGTAAGCAGACCGTGACCACGATTCCCGGCTCATCGATTTTTGGCAGCCACGACAGCTTTGCCATGATCCGCGGCGGCAAGATCAACCTGAGCATTTTGGGCGCGATGCAAGTCAGCGAGCAGGGCGACCTGGCCAACTGGATGATCCCCGGCAAGATGGTCAAGGGCATGGGCGGCGCCATGGACCTGGTGGCCGGCGTCAAGCGCGTCATTGTGCTGATGGAGCACGTGGCCAAAAAGAAAGACGGCACCGAAGACCTGAAAATCCTGCCCCAATGCACCTTGCCCTTGACGGGCGTAGGTGTGGTGGACCGCATCATCACCGACCTGGCCGTGATGGACGTGACGCCGCAGGGACTCAAGGTGCTAGAAATGGCGCCGGGCGTGACGCGGGAGCATTTGCAAGCTAAGACTGGCGTGACGCTGATTTGAGCTTCAAAGTACCACCGCAATTACCAACAGATTTTTTGCCGTCTCTCGGCGGCGAACTAGATTTCCAGAGGCGCGCCCTTCAGCCGGGTCTCTCGTCGAAGCCGGGCAGCACCTGGCCGTTGCACGACCAAGCCGCCCCCGATCCTAGGTAGATCCGCGCCTGGGGTTCTATTCCCGGGTCGTCGTTCAGCGACCCCATCGGGATCATGACCGTGCCCGACCCCGCCACAGACCGCGGAACCCGTCCGCCACATTCACTGCAGAACGTATTCGTGAAACGCTGGGCTTCGGGCACCTTGAACTGCCGCACCAGCGCCTCGCCAGCGTTCCAAGTGAGGGTGCCGGCGACAAACAGGTTCGACGCATGGCCTGTTCCAGTTGCTTTGCGGCACCGAGAACAGTGGCAGTGGTAAGCGCGTTGCGGCTCGCCATGCACGGTGTAGCGGACGCTACCGCACAGGCAAGCGCCAGTCAGAGTCTTGGTTTCCATGGGAAGGGTCTCTTATTGAGATTGTTTTCTGCGTAGGGGTTAGGCCGACTTAGGCTTTATCGCATCAAACTGCCCATAGAACTGTCTCATTTCTTCCACCGACATGGGTCGGGCCGGCTCATTGGACGCGGTAGGGCGTTCAAACTCAAAACCTAAGTCATCGCGGAGATCGTTAGGGTTGAATTCCCTGCCAGTGGCGCCGCCCTCAGCGCCAGCGAGCTGTGACGGCGGTGCGCTTTTCGCAGCTTTGAAAAGATGTTCTTTGCTCAATCGGTATTGACGCATCAAGACGGAAATTTCTTTCAGGCCAGCGGCGATCTGAGCTTCGCGCGCCTTGACTCGCTCCACTTCCTCCTGTTTTTTGAGCATGGCTTGTTGCTCCATCGCCTGCGCAATTTGCTCTTCAAGGGCGGCCTTGATTTTTTGCAAGTCTTCAATATCTGGCATGGCTGGCTTTGAAAAATAGGGTTGATGAAGCGAAACCTAGCCGAAATACTAATTCATGAATCCCCATAAAGGCTCTCAAAAGCTCTCTCTTTTGAGGCTAACTTGAGCCTAAATCATCCCAACGGGGTTGATCATTCGTTTTGCAGGGTTTGTCCGGACCTCATCGGGCGTCTGCCACGCCGGCGGCATCGACCAGTACGGCTTGTTCACGGTAAAAATCGGGCAGCCATGCCTTGAGTCTGGCCAAGCGCGGTTGGTCATGTTCGACGATATAAGGCGCAGCCGGGTTGCGCGCAAAGTAGTTCTGATGTTCGGCTTCGGCGGCATAAAAGGCCGTGAGGGGGCTGACTTGGGTGACGATCTTGCCGGGCAGAACCCCGGCCGCATCCAGTTGTGTGATGTAGCGCTCAAGCTGCTGCTGCTGCGAGGCGCCCTTGTAAAAAGCTGCCGAGCGGTACTGTGGGCCCACATCGGGATGCTGGCGGTCCAGCTGGGTCGGATCATGGGCGACAGAAAAAAAGATTTGCAGCAGTTGGGCGTAGCTGATTTGCCGGGGGTCAAAGCGGATGCTGACAGCCTCGGCATGGCGGGTGGTACCGCCGCTGACCATCTGGTAATTGGCCTGCCCGGCTTCGCCACCGGCATAGCCTGCCACCGCCTGCAGCACGCCCCGGGTGTGCTGAAACACAGCCTGAACACCCCAAAAGCAGCCGCCGGCAAAAACGGCGGTGTCAGTTTGAAGCGTCTCGGGCGGCAGGCCGGCAAGCACTTCGGCGCTAGGGGGCGGCAGCGGGCCGTTCAAGGCCGGGCCCGAGCCAGCCCGCAGGTGCAGCACCATGACGGTGGCCACTGCGGCCGCCAGCAGCAGAGCACCTGCCTCGATCAACAGATTGGACTTGCGCTCGGGATCGGGCAGGGGCTTTGTCATGGGATAAGGACTTGTGGAGGGTGATGGGAATCGAAAAGTCTTAAAAGACTATTGAAAATAATAGAGATTTTTAATTTATTCTATTTGGATACCAACATAAATACCAACAATCCTTCCGGCGGGGTTGAGGCTGCTGCCGTGCTGAACGTCACTACAGCTAGTCACGGTCAACCAGGACGACCCTAACTCCTATCTACCCCCCGGGGCATGAGTCCACGAACTATCTCCCCCAGACCTAGGTCACAGAGGGTGTACTTCTGCGCAGGCGTGAGCAGTCCCTCACCACTTGGGCGTGGCAACAATCTTCTTCCAGATGCCATTGGCCACGCAGACGACGCGCGCATCGACCATGAAGACCCCGCTCATGAACACCAGCTGTTTGGTGGCGCGCGTCATGACGGGCTTCACATGCACCTTTTCGCCAAGTTTTACGCCATCGACGAATTGCAGCGTCAGTGTCACCGTGGTGGTTGCGAGCGTCTGCGTCTGGTGACGCGCGGTGAAGCCAAGCGCTCGGTCGACAAACGTCATCAGCGCGCCCCCATGCAGCATGCCGTTGCGGTTCTCGTGCTTGTCGAGCACGGGAAAACACAAGCTAGGTAGACCGTTCTCCAGACGGTAGAAAAATGGCCCGGCCGCTTCAATGAAGCCCGCGTCGGAGAAGAGGCTCCAGCCATCGGACACAAGCGGGTGTTGGACGGTGTCCTCTGATTCGTTGATGAAAGGGTTCATCCTGCAAAAAGATGTTCAGCACGTCCTTGAACGCCAACGTCCAGTTGCAGCAGCGAACCGGCTAGCGGTTGGTCAGCGAGCTGCTCCTCAGTGAGGTGAAAGCGCATCGAGGTCACGTACAGCGAGCTGAGGTCGGGCCCGCCGAACATCACGCTGGTCGGCCTTTGCACCGGCAAGCGGATCTCACGGTCCAAACTCCCATCGGGTGCGTAGCGACGGATGTGCCAGTCGCCGACCTCGGCCACCCATAGGCAGCCTTCCCGGTCCACCGTGCAGCCGTCGGGAATCGCGATAGGGTTTTCATTAGCGCTGTCTCGGAACACGCGGCGATTGGTCAGTGCGCCGTTCGGGGTGTCGAAATCGTAGGCGTCGATGCGGCCAGGCCGCGAGTCTACGTGGTACATCACGCGTCCGTCAGCACTCCACGCAATGCCATTGGAGACCACGTAACCGCTGCCGTGTCGGTGCATCGAAAAGTCCGGGTCCATGCGGAACAGGTTGCCTTGGGGGCCGCTCACGTGCAGGTCCCGCGTACCGACCCACAAGCGCCCGAGCGCATCGCACTTGGCGTCATTGAAAACTTCCTTACTAAAATCCACTAAGGGCACCGCGACGGTGTGCAACTCGGGTTCATCGAAGCGCAGTGTGGCCATGCCCTTCTTCGTTATCAACAAAAGCCCGCCGTTGGCGCGTGGAATGACGGCGCTGGGCGCATAGGGCAACTCGCGCACATCCACCTGGCCTGTATCCGTCCGCAGGCGCAGGATGCGCTTGCCAACAATGTCGATCCAGTACAGGACGCCTTCCTTTGCTGACCACATGGGGCCTTCGCCCAGAACTGTTTGCGGCGCGTCCACCGCTGTGATGACGACCTTCATGCGTTACGCGCTCGAAACGGGTTTAAATTTCACGAGCGTCACGGTGTCGTTCACTTCTTCGAACACCGCTTCGACGGCCATGCCGATCGGCATTTCATCAAGTGTGCCATTCGGCGTTCCGACGATGTTGGTCATGATGCGCGGGCCTTCTTCCAGCTCCACCATAGCCACGTTGTACGGGCCATCGAAGCCGGCAAAATAGTGCTTGTGAAAGCGGCAGTTGGACCAGATTCGGCCGCGGCCGCTCAACGGTGCCCAGTGCACACCCTCATGCCCGCAGTGGCTGCACCAAGGTTCGAAATAGGTGTGAAAGGTCTTGCAGTGGTCGCAGCGCGGGAGCAAAAGTTTATGCTCGTGCGTGGCCTGCCAGAATGGAAGGCTCTTAGCGGTGATCGGTGGCAGCGGTTTTGCGTAGGGTTTCATCACACAGCCTCCGTGCCGTAAATGATTGAGGTGCATACCGGCCCGCCTTGAAGGTACTGAACGATTTCCGCACCGGGAACTTGTCTTGCGCCCAAGTCGCCTCGCAGTTGGCGCACCGCTTCTACTTGCAGGTTCCACCCTTGCATATAGCTTTCCGATAAGTGGCCACCATTGGTGTTGCTGGGGTAACGGCCGCCGAGTTCCAGGGCCCCGCTCTGCACGAAGGCCCCGCCTTCGCCCCGCGGTGCGTAGCCAAACCCTTCTAGCGCAAACAACACGATCGGCGTGAAGTTGTCGTAGATCATGAGAGCGTCTACGTCTTCGCGGCTTACTTCCGCCATTTCGTGCACTGTCTTGGAGACGCGCTGCATTGCTGCGTATCCGAAGTCGTCCGGCAGTTCGCCCTGCGCCAGGCGCGATACCTGAGCAATCCCCTTAACATGAACGGGCCGCTGCTTAAAGTCTTTAGCGCGGTCACCGGCCGTGAGGATCATCGCGACGCCGCCATCGTTAATTAGGCAGTAGTCCAGTAGACGCAGCGGCTCGCAGATGTACCGCGAGGCCAGGTAATCTTCCATCGTGAGCGGCTTCTGCATCACCGCCTTCGGGTTAAGTTGCGCGTGCTTCCGAAACGCCAGGGAGACAGCACCAAGTTGCTCGACGGTCGAGTTGTAGAGATGCGCGTGGCGCTGGAACAGCATCGAATGCACCGCGCCAGGCGAGGTCATGCCGTAGGGAAACCACATCTGGTCGCTGCCTGTGCCGTAGCTTTCACCTTTGCCGCCGTACTTCGCTCCTGCGCTTCGGCCGTCGTTACCGTACACAACGGCGACGGTGTCGACTATGCCGGAAAGAATGGCTTGTACCGCCATCTGGATCGTAGCGCCGGTCATACGTCCCGCGCCCGGTGTGGCCGTGACCAGCTTTGGCGTGATGTTCGTAACCTGCACGAACTTCTGGTAGTCAGTCAGGCGCTGGCAAATGAGGCCGTCGATATCTTGCAGGCGTATGCCAGCGTCTTCTGCGGCCTCGCGCAGAGCCCAAATCCCGAGAGATGTGGCGTCGTGCTCGGGCATGCTGCCCCACTTAGTGGTGCCAACACCCACCACGGCGACACTATCCTTACGTTTGCTGATCAGACTCATGGTTCTCTTTCTATATAGCGTAACGTCAGTTGATGCGGCGCTGACGACCCGCCCAATGGGGTTGGGCGAGGCTGCGTCGATCAGGCTTGCCATTCACGTTAAGTGGCATCTCGGCGATCAGGTGGAACTCTTTGGGCACCTTGTAGCCAGCGAGCTGCGTCTTGCAGTATTCGCGCATGCCTTCTTCGTTGAACGTGCCTGGCGCGCGCGGCACGACGAAGGCGATCACGCGCTCGCCCCATTTGTCATCAGGCGCGGAAGCCACCGCGACGTCCAGAACCTGCGGATGCGAGCCGATGACTTTCTCTACTTCGACCGGGTACACGTTGAAGCCACCAGAGATGATCATGTCGTTCATGCGATCGCGCAGGTAAATGTACCCGTCGATCACCTCACCCAGATCGCCAGTGCGCGACCACTCCTCGGTGATCTCCTCACGCCCCTGTGGTGTGAGTCGCGCATTGGGTAGCCATGGCGATTTCACTTCGATCTCGCCTACGCCATCGGCATTGGGAGCGTTCAGGCGCAGTTGCACGGGTAGGAAAGGGTGCCCCGCGCTGTGTTGCAACTTCGGATCTCGGTGCGCAGTCCCGGTGAGGACGGAGATGGAGCCCGCTTCGTGAGAACCATATGCCTGCACAAATTCGGTCATAGGCAGTACGCCCATAACTTCGGCCAGAACGCTCTGGCGAATCGGCGAGCCACCATAGACGATACGGTGCATGCGCGATTTAGCCAGCGCTTCTCGGGCACGTGCGTGGTTCAGCATCAAGGTGAACATGGTCGGCACGATCTGTGCGCAGGAAATGGGCTGCGTTTCCAGGATCTCCGCTACCGTGTCGAGCGAGAACTTCTCTTGCACAAGCAGCGTGCCGCTCCTCATGAAGGTTGGAATGACGAACAGACCCGCTTGGTGCGACAGTTGACCCAGCAGCAACGTCGTCGACCCTTGCCGGATGTCCAGCTCTTCGATTAGCAAGGACATGGCACGGATGAGCCAGGCGCGATGCGTCACGATCAGACCTTTGGGGTCGCCGGTGGAGCCCGATGTGAACCGGATGATGGCATCACTATCTTCCAGACCCTCGGTGGTGAAGTCGGGTAGTAAGCGGGCTGCGATCACGTCCGAGAGGCTGTGCGAGTGTTCGCTGCCTGGCCCGTCGACGACGATCACTGTGTTGACAAACGCGGGATCTTTGCGCAATTCGGTGGCCTTCGCCGGTGTTGTCACCACGATGCGCGCTCTGGACAGCGCGAATTGCCGTTGCGCTTCGTTCGGCGTTAGCCGGTAGCTGACGTAAGTCGCCACCGCGCCGGCTCGGAAGCTGCCGAACTGTGCTACCAGGAAGGCGATCGAGTTGGGTAAGTGGATGGCGATAGCATCACCCGCTTGCGTGCCTTGTGAGCGCGCCCATGCGGCAAAGCTGGAGACGGCACTGTCGAGTTCAGCGTAGGTAATCTCCTGGCCTCCCCATTCGCGCACGGCAATTTGGTTCGGCGAGACTTTGGCGGCGCGGGTGATGATGGAATCGATGGTGGGCAAGGTGTCGCTTTCAGCAGTCAATACGTGACGGGGCATCCACAATTCCGCGAAGGGGCATGGCAGTGCCACGCCCCGCAGGTGACCGGTTCGTGGGTAGTCTCAGTCGAGTTTGATACCAGCTTTTTTAATCAGTTCAGCCCATTTGGCGCTGTCGGTGCGGATGTAGGTATCGGCTTCTTCCGGGTTGGGCAAAACGAGAGTAACGATTCCCAACGCTCCCAGCTTGGCGACCACATCCGGGTCCATGAGCGTTTTGTTGAAGGCCGAGTGCAGCGTCTTGATGGCGCTCTTCGGCACTTTGGTGGAGGTCATTACGCCGTACCAGGAAGCGGTAATGCTTGGCCACTTTTCAACGTTGCCGACCGCGTGAGAGGCTGCGACACCACGCAGGAGTCCCTGGTCCATGGGGCCTTTCAACACAGAATAATCCATCGCGATACCGTCTATTTGTCCGCCGATCACGTCGCTAATACCCGGTGCGGCGCCCTTGTAAGGCACATGGAGGAAGTCGCCGCCGGTCTCTAAACGAATTTTTTCGATGTTCAGGTGCGAACTACCCGCCGTGCCAGACGAGGCAATGCTCACTTGCCTTGTTTTGGCCAGAGCAACCAGTTCCAGCATGTTCTTCGCCTGCACCTTCGGGTTCAATGCAATCATCGAAATCGATGCAGCAACTGTCGCCACAGCTTGGAGATCGCTGAGCTTGTAGGGCAAGTTGGCGTTGGCTACAGGCCCGATTGAGAACACGCTGGTGCTGCCTAGAGTGATGGTATGGCCGTCGGGTTTGGCGTTGAGGGTGTAGGAAGTTCCAACGGATCCCGCGCCCCCGGGCTTATTCGACACGATCACCGAAACGCCCAGGTTTTCGCTAAGCTTGGGAGCAAGGATTCGTGCAATGACATCGTTTGACCCCCCTGGCGTGAAGCCCACCACGATGGTGACCGGTCCCGATGGGAAGGTCTGGGCCTGTATGTTGAAAGCGGCAGCCGCGGCAATCACGCCGACGGCTACGCACCGCAGATAACGCGGGAACCTTCCGACAGCTTGGTGGGTGTTTTTCATCCAGTCTCCTGTGGTTTTTTGACTATTCGCCCACTTTAATCATTGAATTAAAGGCCATCAATAGCCTATAATTCAGTTCATAGCTGAATAAAATTCATCAATAACGCATGAAAGACTTGAACGCATTGCGCGTGTTTGCACGCGTGGCACAAATGAACAGCATCAAAGGTGCCGCAGCCACCCTTGGGCTCACCCCTTCGGCAGTGAGCAAGTCGATCACGCGGCTAGAGTCCGAAGTGGGAGTCTGTCTCTTGCAGCGAACGACGCGCTCAATGGGTTTGTCTGAAGACGGCGCAGTATTTTTTGACAATTGCAAGCAGATCCTTGGTGAGATCGAGCAGGCCGAGTACCTGCTCAACCGCGCGTCCAAAGGTCCTTATGGGCGGCTGCACATCCACTTGACTGAAGGTTTGGGGCCGCGCGTGGTGATGCCTATGCTGCGCCAGTTTCTGGACGAGAACCCGAACGTGTATGTCAGCGCGGAGCTGAGCAACCGCATAGTTGACATTCCTAACGAAGGTTTCGACATGGACATTCGCGTCGGCGAAGTGGCCGATAGCCGCCTAGTTGCTCGGTATCTCGGGCGCGTGAACTTCGTTACCTGTGCCTCGCCTCGGTACCTGGCAGAACGCGGCACTCCGCAGAAGCCAGCTGATCTTGACCAACACAACTGCCTTGTCTACGCGCAAATCCACACCGGACGTTTGCGCGAATGGAACTTCCTGGAAAATGGCAGCGTCCACGCCCGCACGGTACATGGAACTCTGCATGCCAACAGTTCGGAAGCTTTGCTTGATGCGGCGAGCGCCGGCCTGGGTATTGCAAACGCTAGCCAGATCCTGGCGCGCGAGGCGATTGCCAGTGGTAAGCTTGTTCCCCTGTTGACGGGCTATGCCGCGCCGGGCCCACCGGTGCATGCCGTCTACCTAAAAGCCCATGCGTTGGCACCCAAGGTGCGGGCATTCGTGGACTTTCTGGTGGACAACAACGTGGTGGATCGCGCGCAATTCTGACGTGCTTGGCCACTGCCCTTGAGATCATCCAAATCATCACGGTATGTGATGGGCGGTTGTTGGCGTCTTCGTATTCCATAAATGCTGGCGTCAGAGATAAGCTGTCGCCAGATACGATCTGAAACGATCTTGTGGAGCGGGTGATGGGAATCGAACCCACGTTATTTGCTTGGGAAGCAAGAGTCCTACCATTGAACGACACCCGCAATGGCGTGATTGTAGGTTTTTCCCGGGACAGAAATGGCCGCTTTGAGAGCAGGCTGCGCCACACGCTCAAGGTCTGAGACTAGACCAGACTAAGCGCTGGCGCCCGCCTTGTAGGCTCGAAACTTATAATTGGGGCAACCTATTACATAAGACCCCGGCTGCGCTGCGGGTTCAAACAACAAGCCCCATGAGCCAAGTCACCTTCTCAGTTGCCGACATCCGCAAGTCCTTTCTAGACTTCTTTGCCTCCAAAGGCCACACCGTGGTCGACAGCAGCCCGCTGGTGCCGGGCAATGACCCGACGCTGATGTTCACCAACTCGGGCATGGTGCAGTTCAAGGACGTGTTTTTGGGCGCGGACAAGCGCTCTTATGTGCGCGCCGC
>CAMBWM010000068.1 GCA_945871335.1 Polaromonas sp. YR568
AAGTGCGACAGAGGCGCGCACTCGTACTCCGGATCAATGGCCGCCTGGTCGTAGCGCTCCACAAAGGAGGCTGCCCATTCAAAGTGGGGATGGCCGCGCCAGCGTTCACGGCCATGCGGGTCAGCATGCGGGTGGTGGGGGACGTGGACGTCCTGAAAGATGGCGTGGCGCTGGAGCATCCAGCGGTTGCGCTCGGACACGTAGTTGCCCAGCAAGGCGGCGGCAAATTCGCCATGGCTGTTGGGGCAGGTGATGAAGCCGATGTCATGAAAGAGGCACACCACGATGTCCTCTTCGTCCAGGCCGCCGCGCAGCGCCAGCGTGGCCGACTGCAGACTGTGCCTGTAGTTGTTGACGCGGTAGCCAAAGGTGCTGTCATGCGCGGAATCGGCCAGCATACGCAGTGCCTGGCGGGCTTGCTGCTCGCGCATGTAGGTTTCGCGCTGGCTTTGCAGGATTTGCCAATCATGGGGGCTGAATTGCTCCAGGCTGTTTTTTTCGATGTACTGCCACCCTGCATGCAGCAATTCGCTGTTGTGGGTGTCGTGGGCTGGATTCATGATGAACTCCTTGCAGTGGCAAGCCAATTTTCGGTGGCCAAGCGCCAGGGCGCCAAGGCGGCTTGGACGGCCGGGTCTTGAGCCAAGGTCTCTTCCCAAGTCTGGAGCTTAGCAGGCAAGGCCAGTGGCCGGTCTAAGGCCTCAAGCAAGCGCCTGGCAAGGGGAAGGGTGACAGCAAAGCCGCAGTCGGCCAGGCTGGGCTGATTGCCGGCCATGAAGGGGCAGGCCTGCGCGAGCTGCGCCAGGCGCTCGAGCTTGTCGTGCAGTGCCGCGTGCAACTCGGGCAGACGCGGGTGTGGTGCTGGGTCCTTGATCAGGGGAAACAAGGCACGTACCCGCGGCTCGACGTGCAGGTCGTGCAAGCGGGCCAGCATGCGCACCTGGGCCCTTGGCTGGGCGCCGCTCGGCAGCAAAGGGCGCTCTGTAAAGGCGTCTTCCAGATATTCAAGAATGGCCTCGGATTCGGCCAAGAAAAAGCCATCGTGGGCCAGCGCTGGCAAGGTGCCCATGGGCACCTTGCCAGCCCAGGCCGCCGATCGGTATCCCCCCTCGGGTTCGCGCTCTTGGTAGCTCAGGCCCCGCCAGTGCAGGGCCACACGAACCTTGGCGGTGTAGCTGGACAACGGCAGACCATAGAGGGTGATCATGGCGCTTCAAAGAACATGGTCATGTCTTGGTGGGCATCGGCGACCGCCGCCTCTAGCAGTGCCTGGCCATGCGCTGCCGTGGCCAGTGCCGAATGCGAGCCCACCCGTCCGTCCGGGAACTGCGCGCGGTGCGAGCGGGCGTCGAGGTGGTTGTCGCCCGCGTGTTGCCTGGCGTAGCCCTCGGGCAGCGCCTGCGGAGGTGCTTGCACCTGGGCCAGCGCTGCCTGATCACTGGGAAAGCTATCCCCGAGCAAGGCCATGCCAATGGCCAGCTCGCTGGGCGTGGCGTGCATGCCTTCCCAGTCGCCGTACCACTGTTTGCGCAGGCGGTCAGGGCCGGGGTAGTCCCACCACGAGCGCAGTCGGCAGCGCGGTACCTCGCCTGTGCGCTGACCAATGCTCCATTGGGCGTAAAAATCTTGGCAAGCGGCGTTGACCGCGGAGATGTTCGCGCCGTGACCGTTGAGAAAATAAAACCGCTTAAAGCCTTGAGTGGCCAGGCAGTTGAGCACGTCTTGCACCACGGCCATCAGGGTGCTGGCACGCAAGCCTATGGTGCCCGGAAAACCCAGGTTAAATTGCGCTGGACCTAGGTTCAAGGTGGGCGCCAGCAGCCAGTGGCCCTGCTCGGCTGCGCCTTCAGCAATGGCCTGGGCCACCAGCGCGTCCGTGCCTATGGGGCCTATGGGGCCGTGCTGCTCAGTGGATCCCAGGGCAATGATGATGCCCTGGCAGTGCCTGAGGTACTGTTCCACCTGAGGCCAAGTTGTATAGGCTAGATACATGTTGTACATCATAATAATAGATACCATCAATGTAGAAGGTGTTTTCCATGAGTCAATCGCATGCGGAGTCCGCCCCGCTGATCCGTTTCCAGGGGGTGAGCAAATCCTTTGGCAGTTTCAAGGCCCTCAACGAGGTGAACTTGTCGGTGGCAGCAGGGGAAAAAATTGTCATTTGCGGCCCCTCAGGCTCGGGCAAGTCCACGTTGATTCGATGCCTGAGCCAGCTCGAGAGAAACGACGCCGGCCATATTTGGGTGGACGGCGTAGAGGTCGGCTCCCAGGCCTCGCAGCAATCGCAGGCGCGCAGCCAGATTGGCATGGTGTTCCAGCAGTTCAACCTATTTGGCCACTTGTCGGTGCTGGACAATCTCACGCTGGCGCCAATACGGGCGCGTGGCATGGTCCGCAAGGAGGCCCAAGACCTGGCCATGGAGTACCTGGCGCGGGTGGACATCGCCGAGCAGGCGCACAAGTTTCCCTCGCAGCTCTCGGGTGGCCAACAGCAGCGGGTGGCTATTGCTCGCTCGCTGTGCATGCGCCCGCGCATCATGCTCTTTGACGAGCCCACCTCGGCGCTGGATCCTGAGATGATCCAAGAGGTGCTCGGCGTGATGGAAGGCTTGGCCTCCGACGGCATGACCATGCTTTGCGTTACCCATGAAATGGGTTTTGCTCGCCGGGTGGCCGACAGGGTGGTGTTCATGGACCAAGGGTGTCTGGTCGAGGACGCGCCGCCAGCGCAGTTTTTCAGTGCCCCGCGCAGCGAGCGCTGCCGCAGCTTTCTGGAGCGCATCCTGCACCACTGAGCCCAAGTCACTGAGGGCCGCGCGCTGGCGCAGCCCAGGCCCTCAGCGAGGCGCGCTGGACATGCGCTTTTCTAGTCTGCGCACGCCCCAAGAGGTCAGCAGAATCAAGAGCAGGTACTCCACCACCAGCGCGGTGTAGATCTCCAGGGGCCGGTACTCTGTGACGTTGAGTTCGTTGGCGCGCCGAGTAAGCTCCTGCAGACCAATCACCGAGACCAGCGAACTCATTTTGAGCACGTACACAAACTGGTTGCCCAGGGCAGGCAAGATGGTGCGAATGGCCTGCGGAAAGATCACGAAGCGAAAGGCGTCGCGTCTGGACAGGCCCAGGGTCTGCGCGGCTTCACTTTGGCCCTTGGCCACGGACTGGATGCCAGCGCGAAAAATTTCGGACTCAAAAGCCGCATCAGACAACGCCAGAGAGATTACTCCAGCGGCAAAAGCGCCGAACTGCAGCCCCGTGACCATGGGCAGGCCGTAGTAGACCCACAGCAGCAGCACCAGCAGCGGGATTGAGCGGAACACCTCCACATAGGTGCGCGAGACCATGCGCAAGGCCCGGGAGCTGGACAGCGCCGACAGCGCCAGAGTCACCCCAAGGACCACTGACACCACGATGGCAGACAGCGACAGCCCGAGGGTCATCCAGATGCCAGCCAGCAAAAATTTCAGGTTGGCAGCGCCCTTGTCGGTGAAAGGACTGAGGGTGTACCAGCCCCAGGTGTAGGCGGTGCCGTCGCCCGCACCGCCGCAACCTGCCAACATCCCAAGACCGGCCAGGGTGAGCAAGCCCGCCGTGCACGCACGCATTTCAGCCGCGCGAAAAGGTCACTGACCCAGCCACTTTTTCTCGAGCGACTCAAAATAGCCTTCGGATTTCTTCAGAGCCACCCAGTTGTTGACAAAGATGGTCCAGGTCGGGTCGCCCTGAGGCAACGGGTAGGCAAAGGGCCGCTTGTTGCGCAGCTCTGCCTTGGAGAGGGTGGTAAGGGTGGGATGGGTTTTGACCAGGGTGGAGGCTTCCACATTGCTGGTGATGGTAGCCACAGCCCGGCCGGCCAGCACCTCTTGGTAGCCGGTAGCGGGTTTTTCAATCGATCGCACGCTGGCCTGCTGGAAGTGGGCCTTGGCCTGTTCTTCGAACACGGTACCCAAGGAGACGGCAATGTTGGTGCCGGCGCGGTTGAGGTCGGCCCAGCTGTTGAATTTGGCCGCGTCCGCCTTGCGGATCACGGGCACAGTGCCCGCTTCGGTATAGGGGTCGGAGAATGCCACTGTTTTGGCCCGCGCCATGCTCAGTGAGGCGCCGGAAAAGATGTCATAGCGGTTGGCAGTGATGCCGGCGACCAAGGTGGCCCATTCGGCAGGCACCCACTCGATTTTTACGCCCATGTCCTTAGCTAACTGCTCCATGGCCTCAATGTCAAAGCCGCGGTAGCTGTTGGTAGCCGCGTCGCGCATGGACATGGGATTGAAGTCGCCCGTAGTGCCTACGCGCAGGCTACCTCGCTCCATAATTGTTTGCAGACGACTTTTTGCCGGTGCGCCCTGGGCAACTGCCGGGTTGTTCAGAGCGGCCAGCGCCACGAAGGCAACAGTCAGAACGGCTTTGAAGAATTTCATCGAGGCACCTTTAAAAATAAATTAATTTAGCGTGCGTCCGCTAGGACTGTGAAGAGCGCGCTTAACCAGAAAACAGATCGGCAAGAAAACGTTAATCCTAGCCGACCGACGTACCCGCCTCATCATGGTTTTCCCTTGAGTGCAGGGGCTGCAGGCAAAGCTACATTAACACCTTTAATCAAGAGGCTGGTAGCGTTTGCCCAAGCCCTATTTTGGTTCCCGTGCGCTACAACACTTTTGAGCTTCTTCGACAGGGCCTGCGCGGCCACAGCGGCTGGCCACGCGCCTGGCGCCTTGCCGAGCCTGCGCGCCTTTACGACGCGGTGGTTGTGGGTGGCGGCGGACACGGCCTGGCCACCGCCTGGCACCTGGCGCGCGAAGAAGGCTTGAGCCGGGTGGCCGTGCTTGAGCGCGGCTGGCTCGGCGGCGGCAACACGGGCCGCAACACCACGGTGATCCGCTCAAACTACCTGCGCGAGCCGGGCATTCGCTTCCAGGACGAAAATTTGCGTCTTTGGGAAGGCCTCAGTCAGCGCTTGGACTTCAACCTCATGGTCAGCGAGCGTGGGCAAATCGAGATCATTCAAACCTGGGGCAAGCTACGTGACGCGCGCCGTCGTCTGCACACCATGCGCCTGGCCGGCGCGGACTACGAGCTGCTGGACGCCGATGCAGTGCACCGCATGCTGCCGCTGCTGCGCCGCGATGCGAACCAGCGTCTGCCCGTGCTGGCCGGTGCCTGGCAGGGCCGCGCCGGCACCGTGCGCCACGACGCGGTGGCCTGGGCCTATGCACGTGCGGCCAGCGCAGCGGGCGTGGACATCATCGAAAACTGCGAGGTGACGGGCATCGAGTGCCAGGGCGGCCGCGTGCAAGCCGTGCAGACCACGCGCGGGCGCATAGTCACCGGCCGGCTGGGCCTGGCCGTGGCGGGCGCGAGCAGCCGGCTGGCGGCCTTGGCGGGCCTGCGCCTGCCGCTGGAGACGCTGACCCTGCAGGCCTTTGTCTCCGAGCCGCTCAAGCCCATGCTCGATGTGATCGTTTCTTGCCCGGCTTTGGGTATTTACTTCAGCCAGTCGGACAAGGGCGAGCTAGTGATAGGCGGCGGCCCGGACGCGGGCCTGTCGTGGACCCAACGCGGCCAGCACCACGTCATTGAGGACTGCGTTGCTGGCTTGCTGGAGCTGTTCCCGGCGCTCTCCCGCGTCAAGTTGCTGCGGACCTGGGGCGGGGCCATTGACTTGTCGGCCGACACCAGCCCCATACTCTCGCTCACTGAGGTGGAGGGACTGTGCGTGAGCACGGGCTGGGGCTCGGGCGGCTTCAAGTCGATTCCTGCGGGCGGGCGCAGCCTGGCGGGTCTGATGGCGCGCGGCCAGGCCGACCGCTTTTGCGCGCCGTTTTCGCTGGAGCGTTTTGTCAGCGGGCGGCTGCATTTTGAGACAGCCAGCGCGTCCAACCGCTTTTAAGGCCTCATGCTGCAGCTGCCCTGTCCTTTTTGCGGTCCCCGCAGCGAACATGAATTCGTCTGCACTGGGGAATTCAGCGAGCGGCCCACGCAGCCCGAGGCCATGGCAGACAAGGCTTGGACTGACCACCTTTACCAACGCCGCAACCCCGACGCCCCGGTGCGCGAGCTCTGGTGGCACCAGCACGGCTGCCGCAGCTGGTTGCAGGTGCGGCGCGACCCGCACAGCCAGGCCATCCTGGAGTGCCAAGCCTTGGAGGCCGCGCAATGAGCAGCTGGCGCCTGCCCAGTGGCGGCCGCCTCATCGAGCGCAGCCAGACGCTGGACTTCGCCTTCAACGGCCGGCCCCTGCAGGGCCTGCAGGGTGACACCCTGGCCTCGGCCCTGCTGGCAAACGGCCAAATGCTGCTTTCGCGCAGCTTCAAGTACCACCGTCCGCGCGGTCTTTTAGGCGCGGGCTGGGAAGAGCCTAATGCCTTCCTGGGCCTGTCCGTGCCTCGGCAAGAACCCAATGTGCTGGCCACCACCGAGCCTTTGGTGCAAGGCCTGCACGCCCACAGCCAGCGGGGCTGGCCCAGCCTGCAATGGGATGTCATGGCCGTCGCCGACGCCTTGCACCGCTGGCTGCCTGCGGGCTTTTACTACAAAGCCTTCAAGTCACCGGCCTGGGCCTGGCCTTGGTTCGAGCGCGCGTTGCGCCATGCCGCAGGGATGGGGCAGGTGCCGGAGAAAGCGCCTGCCGATGCCGGCCATGAGCGCCGCTTTGCCCATGCCGACGTGCTTGTGGTGGGCGCGGGTTTGAGCGGGCTGTGGGCCGCTTGGGCGCTGGCCGAAGCCGGCGCGCGGGTGGTGCTGGCCGATGACGCGCCTCAGCCTGGCGGGCGCTGGTTGGACCGCCCCGCCGGCCATGCCATGGATGGCTGGATCGCGCTGGCGCAGCAAGCCTTGGACGCCCACCCACTGGTCAGGCGCTGGTCCTGCACGCAGGTGGTGGCGCAGCACGACCATGGGCTCTTTGTGGCCGTGGACCGCAGCCAACCCGGGCGAGAACGCATCTGGAAACTGCGCGCTCGCCACGTCCTGCTGGCCACTGGCCAGATCGAACGGCCCCTGCTTTTTCCCGACAACGACCGCCCCGGCGTGATGCTGGCCGGCGCCGTCAGCAGCTACCTGCAGCGCTGGGGAGTGGCCCCGGGCCGGCGCATGGTGCTGGCCACCAACAACGACGCGGCTTGGACCACGGCCCTGGACGCGCACGATGCGGGCCTGCAGGTGTTGGCCGTGGCCGACCTGCGCCCCCAGGTCCACCCAGAGCTGCTTGCGCAGGCGCAGGCGCGGGGTCTTTCTGCGCACCTGGGCGCGCGGGTGGGCGGCGTGCGCGGTCGCGCTCAGTTGCGCGCCGTCTCCCTGGTGGACTCTGATGGGCGCGTCCAGTGGTACGAGGCCGACCTGTTGGCGGTCTCGGGCGGCTGGAGCAGCGCGCTGGCCCTGCATGCCCAGGCCGGCGGCGCCAACCGCTACGACGCGCAGCTCCATGGCATGGTGCCGGTTGGCGGCGGACTGGTCCGCTGCATTGGCACGGCCGCAGGTCCGCAAGATACGCCCGCCTGCATGGACTCGGCCGTCCAAGGCGTGGCACAGGTGGCGCAGGCGCTGGGGCTGCGCCTGAAACCGCCGCCGCTGCCCCAGGCCCCCCCCGATCTCGGGGGCTGCAGCGCCCTTGGCCTACACGTAGGCTGTCGCGGCAAGGTCTTTGTGGATTTGGCCAGCGACGTCACCCTGGACGATCTGGTGCTGGCCCATCGCGAGGGCTATGAGGCCACCGAGCACCTCAAGCGCTACACCGCCCTGGGCATGGGGCCGGACCAGGGGCGGACGTCTTCGGTCCACGGCGCGGTGCTGATGGCCGGGCTGCGCGGCCTGGACGCGGGCGCGCTGGGCCCTACCCGGCTGCGCCCACCCTACACCCCCGTGCCCTTTGCCGCCATCGCCGGCGCTGATCCGGGCCTGCTGATCCGCCCGATGCGCCGTACGCCGATCACGCCCTGGCACGAGCAGGCCGGTGCGGTGATGTACGAGTCCGGCCAGAACTGGCGCCGCCCCGGCTACTACCCTCGGCCTGGCGAGTCCATGGCGCAGGCCGTAGAACGCGAATGCCGGGCCTGCCGCGAGGCGGTGGGCCTGTACGACAGCTCGCCGCTCGGCAAGTTTGAAGTGACCGGCCCCGATGCGATCGCCCTTTTAGAGCAGGTCTACACCTGCCGGGTGTCCGACCTCAAGCCCGGGCGCGGGCGCTACGCCGTGATGCTGCGCGAGGATGGCCGGGTGTTCGACGACGGCACGGTGTTCCGGTTGGACGAACACCGTTGGTGGATCACCACCACCACTGGCCAGGCGCTGGCGGTACACGCCTGGCTGGAGTCGGTGCGGCAGGTGCATTTCCAAGGCCGGTTGCAGGTCTTCGTGACGCCGGTGAGCGAGCAGTGGGCGGCGCTGGTGGTGTGTGGCCCGCGCGCTCGCCAGCTGCTGGCGGCCTGCGGCTGCAGCGTGCCGCTGGAAAAAGTCGACTTTCCCTTCATGGCCTGGCGCGAAGGACAGCTGGCTGGCCAGGCAGTGCGCCTGTTTCGCGTGAGCTTTACGGGAGAGCTCAGCTTTGAGATCCACCTGCCCGCACGCCGCGCTCCTGCCTTGTGGCAGGCGCTGGCGCAGGCGGGCGCCAGCCTGGGCCTGGAGGTGATGGGCTCGGAAGCCAACCACGTGCTGCGGGTGGAAAAAGGCTTCATCTCGGTGGGCCACGAAGTCGACGGCTGTGTCAACCCGCTGGACTTGGGCCTGGCCTGGGCGGTGCGCATGGACAAGGAAGACTTTATCGGTAAGCGCTCATTACAGCGCGACCTCGCGCGCCCTCAAGGCCGCGCGCAGTTGGTGGGCCTGCTGGTGGAGGCCGGCCAGCCGCCGCTGGAGGAAGGTGCGCAGATTCTGCGCGAGGGCCTGGACTTGGCTAGCGCCCGGGCCGCGCCGCTGGCCAGCGCCGGCTTTGTCACTGCCAGCGTGTGGAGCCCCAGCCTGGGGCGGGCGGTGGCGCTGGCGCTGCTGGAAGACGGACGCGAACGCCACGGCCAGAACGTGCGCGTGACGGCCGCTGCCACCAAGGGCCTGAGCCTGCGCAGCGCCACTGTCGTGGCGCCCGTGTTTGTGGATTCCGAGGGAGGGCGCATGCGTGTCTGATTCCCAGACTTTCAAGATGCTCACGGGTTGCCTGCTGAGCCTGCGCACGCGCCCCGCGCCCTGGCTGGACCGCCTGGCCGGCGGCCTGTCTCAGCTGGCGCCCTGCCGCCAGCTGCAAAACGGGCTTGCACTGTGGCTTCGCCTGGGTCCAGACGAATGGTGGTGCTGGCAGGACGATGCGTGCACCGACGCCAGCACGCTGCGGCACGCTGTCGAGGAGGCTGCCGCAGGTGCGTTCCATGCCTGCGTGGACCTGAGCGACGCACATGCCCTGTGCCTGCTGCCGGCGCCGGCCGGGCCGCTGCTCTCCGCAGGCTGCGACCTGGACCTCGAACACCTGCCCGCCGACTTTGCCGGCCGCAGCCGCCTAGGCCCGTTCCCCGTGGTGCTGGCCCCAGAGCCGGCGCAGTCGGGCGCGGTGCGGCTGTGGGTCGAAGCCAGCCTGGACTACAGCCTGGCGCTGTGGCTTGAGCGCACAGCGGCCGTGGTGCGCGCTCCCTAACGCAGCATCAGACGAGTTGCCTTAATCCGCGTCCTGGCCGGTGCAAAAAAGCCGGTCCATGGCCTGCTGCAGAACTGCGGGGGACTGGTGCAGGACCACGTCAAAAAATGCCGGGCTGCGCAACCAGCCGGTGACGGACTCGATGTCTTGGGCCAGGCTGCGGTCCTGCACCAGCGCCGGGCTCAGGCTGCGCACCTGGGCATGCAGGCGCTCTAGCGTGTCGGTGCTGCGCATGGGTCGGTGAGACTCTATGCCCTGCGCGGCGGCCAACAGCTCGATGGCCAGGATATGCGCGGTATTTTCGGCCATGGGGCCCAGCCGGCGGGCGGCGAAGGTGGCCATGCTGACGTGGTCCTCCTGGTTGGCCGACGTGGGCAGGCTGTCCACGCTGGCGGGATGGGCCAGCGACTTATTCTCTGAAGCCAGGGCGGCGGCCGTCACATGGACGATCATGAAACCCGAATTGAGGCCCGGTGCGGGCGTGAGAAAGGCCGGCAGGCCTGAGATGGCGCTGTCTACCAACATGGCCACACGCCGCTCAGAGATGGCGCCTATCTCGGCAATCGCCAGCGCCATGCCGTCGGCTGCCAGGGCCACCGGTTCGGCGTGGAAGTTACCGCCTGACAGCAACGCGTCCCCGCCCGGGCCGTGAAAGACCAGCGGGTTGTCGGTCACCGCGTTGGCTTCACGCAGCAGCACCTGCGCTGCGTGGCGCAGCTGGTCCAGGCAGGCGCCCATGACCTGCGGCTGGCAGCGCAGGCAATAGGGGTCTTGCACGC
>CAMBWM010000069.1 GCA_945871335.1 Polaromonas sp. YR568
CGCCACACAAACGCCTTCAAGATCAATGAAGACGTGGTCATTCCGCTGCCGCGCCTGGCCGAATACTCGGACGGTATCGAGCGCATCAACATCGAACTCAGCCTGGCCAACAAACTCGAGCTGTGCGATGCGCTCGAGGCTTTTTTCACTCAAGGCCAGTTGCCTCTGGGCAAGTCAGACGACGCCAATGAAATTCCTTCGGCTGAGTTGCTCGAAGACCGCGTGGCGCAGGCGCTTAGCGTGGTGCGGGAAGTACGCAGCTTGTGGCGCGGCTGGCTCGATCAGGCCGAGCCCTTGTTTGCACAACTGCAAGACCACTCATTGCGCGCCAGCTGGAAAACCCAGCTGCGCATGCCGCTGCAAGCAGTTTTCAATGGTGCGGCTTTCCAGCCCATCCTGGATGAGTGCACCGCCATTCATGCCCGGGTGCTCAAAGGACGCGTCTGGGTTGCGCTGCACATGCACGCCGGCGACGGCAATGTACACACCAACATCCCAGTCAACAGCGACAACTACGACATGTTGCAGACAGCGCATCGTGCCGTGGCCCGCATCATGGTGCTGGCGCGTTCGCTTGACGGCGTCATCTCCGGCGAACACGGTATCGGCATCACCAAGCTCGACTTTTTGACCGAAGCCGAACTGCAGCCCTTCACCGACTACAAGCTGCGTGTCGACCCCGAGGGGCGGTTCAACAAAGGCAAGCTGATGCGCGATGCGGCTTTCCCGGCCGATCTGACCAACGCCTACACCCCCAGCTTTGGGCTGATGGGTCATGAATCGCTGATCATGCAGCAGTCGGATATCGGCGATATTGCCAAAAGCATCAAGGATTGCCTGCGCTGCGGCAAATGCAAACCGGTGTGCGCCACCCACGTGCCGCGCGCCAACTTACTTTACAGTCCGCGCGACAAAATTCTGGCGACTTCGCTGCTGATCGAAGCGTTTTTGTACGAGGAGCAAACGCGTCGCGGCATCTCGATTAAGCACTGGGAAGAGTTTGAAGACGTGGCCGATCACTGCACCGTCTGCCACAAGTGCCTGACACCGTGCCCGGTCAATATCGACTTTGGCGATGTCTCGATGAACATGCGCAACCTCTTGCGCAAGATGGGGCAAAAGTCATTCCGGCCGGGCAATGCCGCCGCCATGTTTTTCCTCAATGCGACCAATCCGCAAACCATTAAGTTCATGCGCAGCGCCATGGTCGATGTCGGATTTAAGGCCCAGCGTCTGGCCAATGACTTGCTGCGATCTTTTGCGCGCAAACAGACGGCTAAGCCGCCGGCCAGCGTGGGCAAGGCGACGGCCAAAGAGCAGGTGATTCATTTCATCAACAAAAAAATGCCCGGCGGCCTGCCCAAAAAATCTGCGCGTGCCCTGTTGGACATTGAAGACAAGGACTACGTCCCGATCATTCGCGACCCCAAGCGCACGACGGCTGAAACGGAGGCAGTGTTTTACTTTCCAGGTTGCGGCTCTGAGCGTTTGTTCTCGCAAGTCGGGCTGGCCACCCAGGCCATGCTCTGGCATGCCGGCGTGCAGACCGTGCTACCGCCGGGCTATTTGTGCTGCGGTTATCCACAGCGCGGCAGCGGCCAGTTTGACAAGGCCGACAAGATCATCACGGACAACCGTGTGCTGTTTCACCGCGTGGCCAACACGCTCAACTACCTGGACATCAAGACCGTGGTGGTGAGTTGCGGTACCTGCTACGACCAGCTGCAGGGCTACGAGTTCGACAAAATATTCCCCGGCTGCCGCATCATCGACATCCATGAGTACCTGCTCGAGAAAAACATCACGCTGCGCACCGACGCGCCCGGCCAAGGCTATCTCTACCACGACCCTTGTCACAGCCCGATGAAGCTGCAGGAACCCATGAAAACCGTGAAAGCGCTGCTGGGTGACAACGTGCTCAAGAACGATCGTTGCTGCGGCGAGTCCGGTACTTTGGGCGTGACGCGGCCCGACATCTCCACGCAGATCCGCTTTCGCAAGGAAGAAGAGCTGCAAAAAGGCGAGGCGGCTTTGCGGGCCAGCGGCGCCGTGGCAGCCCAGGGCAATGTGAAGATTCTGACCAGCTGCCCGAGCTGCCTGCAAGGGCTTTCGCGCTTTGGCGATGACCTCAATAACGGTCTGCTCGAAGCCGACTACATCGTCGTCGAGATGGCCAACCAGATTCTGGGCAAGGACTGGATGCCGACCTATGTCGAAGCAGCCAACCACGGCGGCATCGAGCGCGTGCTGGTTTAACCCCTAGAGAGAATTCCCATGGCAGGTCTACAAGCAGGTGCTCCTACACCCTCGGCCATCACAGTGCACAGCCAGTCGCGGCAGTTGCAGGTGGGGTTTTCCGATGGTTCGGACTTTCGCATTCCCTTTGAATTGATGCGCGTGTACTCACCCTCGGCCGAGGTGCAGGGCCACGGGCCGGGCCAGGAAGTGCTGCAAACCGGCAAGCGCGAGGTCACGCTGCTCGAACTCGAGCCGGTTGGTAACTACGCCGTCAAGCCGGTCTTTTCAGACGGACACGACAGCGGCCTTTTTTCCTGGGACTACTTGTATTTTCTGGGGTCAGAGCAAGACCGTTTGTGGGCTGATTACCTGGCCCGTTTGCAGGCGGCCGGCGTCGAGCGTGACGCGCCCATGATCGTGGCCGGTGGTTCAGCTTGTGCAAGTCATTGAGGCCGCGGTGATGAAGCTCATTGTTTCGACCACTTCACTTTAAGCGGGGCATTGAGGACATGAGCCAGACCCATTTTGGATTTGAATCCGTCGAAGAGCAGGAAAAAGCCCGCCGTGTGCGTGGCGTTTTTGACTCGGTGGCGTCCAAATACGACGTCATGAACGACCTGATGTCTGCCGGACTGCACCGCGTCTGGAAGGCCTATACCGTCAAAGTAGCCAATGTTCGCGAGGGCCAGTCGGTGCTCGACATCGCCGGTGGCACGGGCGATTTGGCGCTGGCTTTTGCCCCGCAGGTTGGCGCCAGCGGGCGGGTGGTACACACCGATATCAACGCTGCCATGCTCAGCGAGGGGCGTAACCGTTTACTCGATGCCGGGGTGGCATTGCCCACCTTGGTCTGCGATGCTGAAAAATTGCCTTTCCCCGATGCCAGTTTTGACCTGGTGACCGTTGCTTTCGGTCTGCGCAACATGACTCACAAAGACGTGGCGCTGCAGGAAATGCACCGCGTTCTTAAGCCCATGGGCAAATTGCTGGTGCTTGAGTTTTCTAAAGTTGCCAAGCCGCTGGAGAAGGCTTATGACTGGTATTCGTTCAAAGTACTGCCACTTTTGGGCAAATGGGTGGCCAATGACGATGCCAGTTACCGCTACCTGGCCGAGTCCATTCGCATGCACCCTGACCAAAATGCCCTGAAGACCATGATGCATAAAGGGGGTTTTGGTCATGTGGACTATCACAACCTTTCTGGCGGTATGGTGGCATTACATGTTGCAATTAAGTGTTGATTTCCAACAGATTGATCCAATCTGTCAATTTGCGTTGGTAAAAACACCGAATTAGTCAAAAATCTAAGAACCCAATTATTGGAATAGAGGAGACATTATGAAAATCTGGTCAACCCTGTCTTTGGTCGCACTCACTGTGGCCTTGGCTTTCACTGGTGCCGAAGCTGAAGCTAAGCGCATGGGCGGTGGCAAGTCGCTCGGCAAGCAGTCGTCCAATGTCACGCAGCGCGAGGCCGCGCCTGCTGCTGCCAAGCCCGCAACACCTGCCGCCGCACCCGCTGCCGCTGCGCCCAAGCGACCTTGGGGCGCTATGCTGGGTGGTTTGGCCGCTGGTCTCGGCCTGGCCTGGCTGGCTTCATCACTTGGTTTTGGCGAGGGCATGGCCCAGTTCATGACCTTTGCTTTGGCGGCCTTGGCCATCATGTTGGTGGTTGGTTTCGTCTTGCGTTACCTGAAGTCCCGCCGTGAAGGTGCCGGCCAGTCTTCAGACTCACCCTTTGCCTTCCAGGGCGCAGGCGCAACGCCAGCACCCGCCTACAGCCCTGCCAATGTCGGCAACGACGCTTCTGCCCGACCTTGGGAGCGCGCAGGCGCTGCTTTTGAGGCTTCACCGGCTGCAACCGGCACGGCTGCGCAAGGCGGCTCCATGATTGGTTCAGCTTTGTCGGGTTCACAGTCTTGGAGCGTTCCTGCTGGGTTTGACTCAGAGGGCTTTCTGGCCGCCTGCAAAACCAACTTTGTGACACTGCAAGGCGCCTGGGATCGTTCGGATATCAGCGCATTGCGCGACATGATGACCGATGAAATGCTCGACCAGATCAAAACCCAGTTGGCTGAGCGTGAGTCGCACACGGGTGGCACTGTCAACAAGACGGACGTGTTGCGCTTGGATGCGCAGCTGCTCGGCATTGAGGAAACGGCTGATGTTTACATGGCCAGCGTCGAATTCTCCGGAATGATCCGTGAAGACGAATCTGCGGGCGCCAGCCCTTTCCGCGAGGTCTGGAACATGACCAAGCCGCGTCATGGCTCAGGCGGCTGGCTGGTGGCGGGTGTGCAAGCCTTGCAGTGAATTAGGGTTTGCGTGCAGGCCATTCGGCCGGCGCGTCATTTATCCGTCAAAATCGGGGACGTATGAATACATCGTCCCCTTTTTCTTTTCTGGAATCTTTTGTCAAAGACCTGCAGCCGCCGCCCTGGCTGGTGGCTGAGGGCCATCAGCGGCTGGTGCTGCTGTTCAACCACGTCTTGATGCAAGAAAAAGAAGCCCAGATGCGGTTAGCCCGTAAAAAAGGCAGTGTCATCCGCGCGCAATGGGGCAGCTTTGAGCTGGACCTGCTGATCACCCCCGCCGGGCTGACAGACCGTGCCCCGGCTGGAGCCCAAGCAGATCTGACGCTGATCATCGTTGAGCAAGCCCCCTGGACCCTGGCCCAATCGGTGCTGCAAGGCAAAGCACCGGCCGTGAAAATTGAGGGCGATGTGATGCTGGCTGCCGAGTTGGGTTGGTTGGCTGACAACCTGCGTTGGGATATTGAAGAAGACCTGTCCCGCGTCTTCGGTGATGTGCCTGCGCATGCCATGGTTGATGCCGGTCAACGTTTGCTGGCAAGGCTGCGTGCTTTCCTGGCGCAAGCGCCCAAGCCGTCATTTGGCGCAGCCTCCAAAGACCTGCAGGCGGGCACATGAGCCGGTTGTTTCGCGGTTTTTTCATCGTCTGGACTGTGCTCCGTTTTGGTCTTGATGAGCTGGTGCTGTCGAGTTTCAAAAATCCCTGGATACGTCTTTTGAAGCGCATCGTCTGCCTGGGTCGCAATCTGAATGCGCCGCGCGGTGAACGACTGCGCCTGGCGCTGGAGAGACTGGGTCCGATTTTCGTGAAGTTCGGTCAGGTCATGTCAACGCGGCGCGACCTGCTGCCCCTGGACATCGCCAATGAACTGGCGGGTCTGCAAGACCGCGTTCCACCGTTTGAATCGGCTGTCGCGGTCGCCATCATTGAGCGTGCTTTCGGCCGCCCCCTTGGCAGTATTTTTGCCAGTTTTGAGCAAACGCCGGTGGCCAGTGCCTCCATCGCTCAAGTGCACTTTGCTGTGTTGCCCGGTGGGCGTGAAGTCGCCGTCAAAGTCTTGCGGCCCAATATGCTGCCGGCCATTGAAAAGGACCTGGCCCTGATGCACATGATGGCCACCTGGGTCGAGCGCTTGTCTGCCGACGGCAAGCGTCTCAAACCGCGCGAAGTGGTGGCCGAATTTGACACCTATTTGCATGATGAGTTGGACTTATTGCGCGAAGCGGGCAATGCAGCGCAGTTGCGGCGCAACATGCAGGGCTTGGATCTGGTGTTGATCCCGGAGATGGTCTGGGACTTCTGCATGACCGACGTGATGGTGATGCAGCGCATGAAGGGCGTGCCCATCAGCCAGGTGCAGCGTCTGCGCGATGCCGGCGTGGACATACCCAAGCTGGCCCGCGACGGCGTGACAATTTTTTTCACCCAGGTGTTTCGCGACGGTTTTTTTCACGCCGACATGCACCCTGGCAATATTCAGGTCAGCCTGGATCCGGCCACTTTCGGGCGCTATATCTCGCTGGATTTCGGCATCGTTGGAACGCTCACGGAGGTCGATAAAGAGTACCTGGCGCAGAACTTCTCAGCTTTTTTCAGGCGCGACTACAAGCGAGTGGCCGAGCTGCACATCGAGTCGGGCTGGGTGCCGGCGCGCACGCGTGTGGACGAGCTCGAGTCAGCCATACGTGCCTGCTGCGAGCCTTACTTTGACCGTCCGCTCAAAGAAATCTCGCTCGGCATGGTGCTATTGCGGTTGTTCCAGACCTCGCGGCGCTTTGATGTGGAAGTCCAGCCGCAGCTGGTGTTGCTGCAAAAAACGCTGCTGAACGTCGAAGGTCTGGGACGCGAACTCGACCCGGACCTTGATTTGTGGAGCACTGCCAAGCCCTTTTTAGAGAAGTGGATGCTCGAGCAGATCGGGCCGAAAAAGTTGTTGGCCCAACTCAAGGCCGAAGCGCCCAGCTACGCTAAGTTGCTGCCGACACTGCCGCGGCTTTTGCATCAACTGCTCAAGCAGCAGGCCTCGGGCCAGCGAAGTGAACTCAGTGAACTGCTGGAAGAGCAAAAACGCACCAACAAGCTGTTGCGCGGCCTGCTTTACGTCGGTCTCGGGTTTTTGCTGGGGGCGCTGGCCGTCTTGCTGTTGTCCGTCGAGTAGATTGAAAGCGGCCGGAGCCAGCGCCTATAATTGAGGGTTTGCATCCTGAGGCCTTTTTCAGGTGCGCTTGCCTACTTTAAAACCCCTCAAAATATGCCAATCTACGCTTACAAATGCGAGTCCTGCGGGCATACCAAGGACGTTTTACAAAAAATGTCGGATGCACCTTTGAGTGATTGCCCCCAATGCAAGGCCCCGGTCTTTAAAAAACAAGTGACTGCCGCAGGTTTTCAGCTCAAAGGCTCCGGCTGGTATGCGACAGATTTCCGGGGTGGAAATTCTGCAGCTCCGGCGCCAGCGACAACTGAGGCTGCCCCGGCTGGCGCACCCGCTGCCGGCGCTGCGGCTGCCACTGCATCAACGTCCAGCGCTGCTGCACCTGCCAGCGCGCCCGCCCCTGCACCCGCAGCGTCTAATTCGGGGAAGTCTGAGTGATGGCCGCCGTACGTCGTTGGTTGTTGGCGGGTCTGCTGGTGCTGGTGCCGTTGGCTATCACAGTGTGGTTGCTGGACTGGATCGTTGGCACGCTGGACCAGACTTTGCAAATACTGCCACGCCAATGGCATCCTGACTACTTGATTGGTTTTCATGTGCCGGGCTTTGGTGTCTTGCTGGCGCTCGGTATCGTGCTGCTGATCGGGGCTGTTGCAAGTAACTTTTTGGGTCGTAAGCTGGTCGGTTGGTGGGATGCGCTGCTGGGCCGAATCCCCATCGTCCGTTCGATTTACTCCAGCGTCAAACAGGTCTCGGACACCTTGTTCTCCGAAAACGGCAATGCTTTTCGCAAGGCCGTGTTGGTGCAGTGGCCGCGTGAGGGCGTCTGGACCATTGGCTTCCAGACCGGCACACCCGGCGGTGATGTGGTCAACCATCTGGGCACTGACTACCTCAGTGTGTATGTGCCCACCACGCCAAATCCGACTGGCGGGTACTTTGTCATGTTCAAAGCCAGCGACTGCATTGAGCTCAATATGAGCGTTGATGAAGCGCTGACCTATGTAATTTCTATGGGTGTGGTCTCGCCTGGCAGTACCCCCCCTAAAAAACTGTCCTGATTTTTTGCGGGTCGCTCCATCGCCCGTTTCCGCTTAAATTGTTAACCTAGAAGTAAATCCGTATGTCCATCGCCTCCCAAATGCGTTCCCACTATTGCGGTCTGGTGACCGACGCCCTGATGGGCCAGACGGTTAGTTTGTGCGGCTGGGTGAACCGTCGTCGTGACCATGGTGGCGTGATTTTCATTGACCTGCGCGATCGCGAAGGTTACGTCCAGGTGGTCTGTGACCCGGACCGCGCTGACATGTTCAAGACCGCCGAAGGCGTGCGCAATGAATTTTGCGTGCAGATCAAGGGCTTGGTGCGTGCCCGCCCCGAGGGCACTGTCAACGAGAGCCTCAAAAGCGGCAAGATTGAAGTGTTGTGCCACGAACTCACCGTGCTCAACCCCAGCGTGACGCCGCCCTTCCAGTTGGACGACGACAACCTGTCGGAAACCACGCGCCTGACCCACCGGGTGCTGGACCTGCGTCGCCCTTACATGCAAAACAACCTGATGCTTCGCTACCGCGTGGCCATGGAAACGCGCAAGTTTCTTGACGCCAACGGCTTCATCGATATCGAAACGCCGATGCTCACCAAGAGCACCCCCGAAGGCGCGCGCGACTACTTGGTGCCCAGCCGTGTCAACGAAGGCCAGTTCTTTGCGCTGCCGCAAAGCCCGCAGCTGTTCAAGCAGCTCTTGATGGTGGCAGGCTTTGACCGCTACTACCAGATCACCAAGTGCTTTCGCGACGAAGACCTGCGCGCCGACCGCCAGCCCGAATTCACCCAGATTGATATCGAGACCTCCTTCATGGGTGAGCAGGATATCCGCGACATGTTCCAGGGCATGATCAGCAACATTTTCAAGACTGTGCTGTCGACCGATCTGGGCGAGTTCCCAGTCATGGCCTACCACGACGCGATGCACCGTTTTGGCTCGGACAAGCCCGACCTGCGCGTCAACCTCGAGTTCACCGAGCTCACCGACGTCATGGCCAGTGTGGACTTCAAGGTCTTCAGCACCCCAGCCACTACACCAGGTGGGCGCGTGGTCGGCCTGCGCGTGCCGGGCGGCTCAGAGATGAGCCGTGGCGAGATCGATGGCTACACCGAGTTCGTCAAGATTTACGGCGCCAAGGGTCTGGCCTGGGTCAAGGTGAACGACGTCAGCAAGGGCCGCGAAGGCCTGCAAAGCCCGATCGTCAAGAACCTGCATGACGCGGCGATCGCTGAGATCCTGAAGCGCTGCGGCGCGCAAAACGGCGACATTATTTTCTTTGGTGCTGACAAGGCCAAGATCGTCGATGACAGCATTGGCGCGCTGCGTCTGAAGGTCGGCCACAGCGAATTCGGCAAGAAAACCGGTCTTTTCACCAAAGGTTGGAAGCCGCTGTGGGTGGTGGATTTTCCGATGTTCGAGCATGATGAGGAAAACAACCGCTGGAGCGCTGTACACCACCCGTTCACCGCGCCCAAAGACGGCCACGAAGACTGGATGGACACCGACCCGGGCCGCTGCATCGCCAAGGCTTACGACATGGTGCTCAATGGTTGGGAGCTTGGTGGCGGCTCAGTGCGGATTCACCGCGCAGACGTACAAAGCAAGGTCTTTACCGCGCTCAAAATCGGACCCGAGGAAGCCCAAGAGAAGTTCGGCTTCCTGCTCGACGCTCTGCAGTACGGCGCGCCACCGCACGGTGGCCTGGCCTTTGGCCTGGACCGTATCGTCACTATGATGACGGGCGCCGAGTCGATCCGCGACGTTATCGCCTTTCCCAAAACCCAGCGCGCACAGTGTCTGCTCACGCACGCACCGAGCCCGGTCGATGAAAAGCAGTTGCGCGAACTGCACATCCGCCTGCGCAACCCGCTGCCGGCCTGAACGGCTGTAAACGGCGGCCAGCGCAGCCAGAGCCGGTATGAAAGCAGCCAAGCTGCCGGTCTCGGTTCTGGTGGTCATTTACACGCCGGCGCGTGAAGTGCTGCTGATCCGGCGTGCTGACCATGCGGAGTTCTGGCAGAGCGTCACTGGTTCGATGGAAGCATTCGACACCGACCTGCGGCAAACGGCTGCGCGCGAGGTGCAAGAGGAAACAGGCATTGCTGTGCAGGCAGACGATTTATGCGACTGGGGCATTGCCAATGTTTATGAAATTTACCCCGCCTGGCGCCACCGTTACGCCCCCGGTGTGACGCACAACACGGAGCACGTGTTCGGCTTGTGCGTGCCGAGCGCGCTACCCGTCAGATTGAACCCGCTTGAGCACACCGCCTGGCAATGGCTGCAATGGCGGGCTGCTGCTGATCTTTGCTATTCAGCTTCAAACGCCGAAGCCATCTTGCATTTGCCTGAGTTTTTAAGCCTGCGCTCCTGAAAGTTCGGGTGCTGTGCCGGATGGCTTGGCGTAGCCTGGAATTTGTGTCACCCTACGCACATGCCCGCTTCCGCCGTATTGATCCGATCGCGACCGCCCTTGCTGCTGCAAGGCGGTGCAGA
>CAMBWM010000070.1 GCA_945871335.1 Polaromonas sp. YR568
GCCAAAGTCAAGGCCAGTTACCTGGCTGCCGTAGCGCACGGCACTGAAAAGTGCGCGCTCATCAGTCGCCAGCAAGCCACGCATCTGCTGGGCACCATGCTGGGCGGCTACAACATCAGCCCCATGATTGATTTGCTCGGCGATGCAGACGCAGCGGTGGCCCAAGAGGCTGCCAAAGGACTGAAGTTCACCTTGCTGATGTTTGACCAGTTTCATGACGTCCAGGAGAAGGCCGAGCAAGGCAATGCTTATGCCAAGTCTGTGTTGCAAAGCTGGGCTGACGCTGAGTGGTTTACCTCACGCCCTGAAGTGCCTCAGTCAATTCAATTGACCGTATTTAAATGTTCCGGCGAGATTAATACCGACGACCTGTCGCCAGCGCCTGACGCCTGGAGTCGCCCGGACATTCCGCTGCATGCCATTGCCATGCACAAAAATGCCCGTCCCGGTATCACCCCCGAAGAAGACGGCAAACGCGGCCCGGTCAAGTTCATCGAAGAGCTCAAGTCCAAGGGTCATCTGGTGGCTTATGTCGGCGATGTGGTCGGCACCGGCTCATCACGCAAATCTGCCACCAATTCCGTGCTGTGGTGGACCGGTGAAGACATTCCCTTTGTACCCAACAAGCGCTTTGGCGGTGTCTGCCTGGGCAGCAAGATCGCCCCGATTTTCTACAACACCATGGAAGACTCGGGCGCGTTGCCAATCGAGCTGGACGTGAGCCAGATGGGCATGGGCGACGTGCTTGAGCTGCGTTCTTACGATGGAAAAGCTCTCAAGGGCGGCAAAGTGATCGCTGAATTCACGCTCAAAAGCGAAGTCTTGTTTGACGAAGTGCGCGCCGGCGGCCGCATTCCGCTGATTGTCGGGCGAGGACTGACGGCCAAGGCGCGTGCTGCGCTGGGCCTGCCTGCTTCAACAGTTTTCCGTTTGCCGCAAGCCCCGGTGGACAGTGGCCGCGGCTTTACCCTCGCGCAAAAAATGGTCGGCCGTGCGGTCGGTCTGCCGGAAGGCAAGGGCGTTCGTCCCGGCACGTATTGCGAGCCGAAGATGACATCGGTCGGCACGCAAGACACCACCGGCCCGATGACCCGCGACGAGCTCAAAGACCTGGCCTGCCTGGGTTTTAGCTCTGACCTTGTCATGCAATCGTTTTGCCACACCGCCGCTTACCCCAAGCCGGTGGACGTGAAGATGCACCACGAGTTGCCAGAGTTCATCACCACGCGCGGTGGTATTTCGCTGCGCCCCGGCGACGGCATTATTCACAGCTGGCTCAATCGCATGCTGCTGCCTGACACCGTCGGCACCGGCGGTGACAGCCATACGCGCTTCCCGATCGGCATCAGCTTTCCGGCCGGCTCCGGCCTGGTGGCTTTCGGTGCGGCGACCGGCGTGATGCCGCTGGACATGCCAGAGAGCGTGCTGGTTCGCTTCAAAGGCAAAATGCAGCCCGGCGTCACGCTGCGTGACCTGGTCAATGCCATTCCGCTGTACGCCATCAAGGCAGGTTTGCTGACGGTGGCCAAGCAGGGCAAGGTCAATGTATTTTCCGGCCGTATTCTGGAAATCGAAGGCTTGCCTGATCTCAAGGTTGAGCAGGCGTTTGAGTTGAGCGACGCTTCGGCTGAGCGCAGTGCCGGTGGTTGCACAGTTCATCTGAACAAAGAGCCAATCATTGAGTACATCAACAGCAACATCACCATGCTCAAGTGGATGATTGCCACTGGTTACTCGGACGTGCGCACCATCAAACGCCGTATCGCCGCCATGGAGGCCTGGCTGGCCAATCCGCAGTTGCTCAAGGCCGACCCGGACGCCGAGTACGCCGCTGTGATTGAGATCGACCTGGCTGAGATCCATGAGCCTATCCTGGCTTGCCCGAACGATCCGGACGATGTGAAAACCCTGTCCGACGTTGCCGGCACCAAGATCGACGAAGTCTTTATCGGCAGCTGTATGACCAACATTGGCCATTTCCGCGCGGCCTCCAAGCTGCTCGAAAACAAGCGCGACATTCCGGTCAAGTTGTGGATGGCGCCGCCTACCAAAATGGACGCTAAGCAACTGAGCGAAGAAGGTCATTACGGCGTACTGGGTGCGGCCGGTGCGCGGATGGAAATGCCGGGTTGCAGCTTGTGCATGGGCAACCAGGCGCAGGTCAAAGAAGGCGCTACCGTGCTGTCGACCTCGACCCGTAATTTCCCGAACCGACTTGGCAAGAACACCAATGTGTTCTTAGGCTCTGCTGAACTGGCCGCCATCACCTCCAAGCTCGGTCGCATTCCGACCAAAGCAGAGTACATGGCCGATATGGGGGCGCTCAAGGGCACCAGCAGCACCGTCTACAAGTACCTGAACTTTGACCAGGTCAAGGATTACACCGACGTTGCTGCGACGGTCAGCTGAAGGACGCTCGGTTTGTTCCCGACGTTTGACGCTGTTCGCCGGCCACTGTCAGGCGCATGAGCCGCCAGCTGCTGATTGCAGGTGGCGGCATAGGTGCTTTGGCGGCGGCCTTGAGTTCGGCCAGGGCGGGCTGGCAAGTGCGGCTTTATGAGAAAGCAGAAGTTTTTTCAGAAGTCGGTGCAGGCCTTCAGCTCGGGCCCAACGCCACCCGCATCTAGCAGGGCTGGGGCTTGGGCCAGGCGCTGGAGAGCTTGGCGGCCTTTCCGGACAAACTGCTTGTGCGCAGCGCTCCCAGTGGACGCGAGCTGGCCAGTCTGAGCTTGGGCAGCCGCTGCCAGCATCGCTATGGCGCGCCCTACGCCACCATGCACCGTGCCGATTTGCACGCGCTCCTGCTGGACAGTGTGCGACTGCGGCCTGAGGTAAAGCTTCATCTCAACTCATCCGTCACCGGCTACATCGACACGCCTGAGGGTGTGCAACTGGCTTGGGCCGATGGCTACTCTGTCGAGGGCGACGCGCTGATCGGCGCTGATGGCTTGTGGAGCCAGGTTCGTCTGCAGGCAATGGGCGACTCTGTGGCCCAGCCAACCGGCCACCTGGCTTACCGCGCGCTGGTCCGCCAAAGCGATTTACCTAAGTCACTGCGCAGCCAGCAGGTCAGTGTCTGGCTGGGGCCTGAAATGCACCTCGTGAGCTACCCAGTGCGCGGCGGCGAGTGGCTCAATGTGGTGATGTTCACGCAGGGTCAAGTGCCCGAGGATTATCAAGATTGGGATCATGCCGGCTTAAGCGATAACGTGTTGACAGCCATGGCCGGGCACTGTGCTGCGCTCACGGCATTGGTCGAGGCTGTGCCCGTCTGGCGTTTGTGGGCACTGTGTGACCGCCCGCCCGTGGGTAGCGCCGGGGAGATGGCCCGTGGCCGCGTGGCTTTGCTGGGGGACGCGGCGCACCCCATGCCGCCTTATCTGGCGCAGGGCGCCGGCATGGCGATTGAAGATGCGGCCGAGCTGGGACGCTGTCTGGCCGGCGTCGTCAAACCTGTGGCCGATGTGCCATTGGCACTGAGCCGTTATGCACTCAACCGTTGGCAGCGCAACGCCCGTGTGCAAGCCCGGGCGGTGCGTAACGGTCAGATTTTTCATGCCACCGGCCCGCTGCGGCTGGGGCGCGATATTGCGCTCAAATTGCTGGGACATCGCCTGCTGGACATGCCCTGGCTTTACGCTGGCGCTTGAACCATTGCGGCAAAATACCTGCAAACAACCCTAGGAACACCCATGGCCTCCCAAGAAAAAAACCAACATTCCGTCGCAGTCGTCACCGGTGCCGGCACCGGCATCGGCCGTGCAGTCTCGCTGTCTTTGCTCAAAGCCGGTTACAGCGTCGCGCTGGCTGGACGGCGCAGCGAGCCGCTGGAGGCTGTGGTGGCGGAGGCGCTTGCGCTGGGTTTTGACCGCGCTCTGGCGGTGTCGACCGATGTGTCCAAGCCCGATTCGGTGACAGCCTTGTTTGAGCGCACCCGCCAGCAGTTCGGCCGCGTGGATGTGTTGTTCAACAACGCCGGCGTGGGCTTGCCGGCAGCCGGCTTTGACGAGCTGACATTCGAGCAATGGCAAAACGTCGTCAACATCAATCTCACGGGTTCGTTTTTGTGCGCGCAGGCAGCGTTCAGGGTGATGAAAGCGCAAAGCCCGCAGGGTGGCCGCATCATCAATAACGGCTCGATCTCGGCTCATGCGCCGCGCCCGAACTCCGCGCCTTACACCTCGACCAAGCATGCTGTCACGGGCTTGACCAAGTCCATCTCGCTGGACGGCCGTGCTTTCAATATCGCTTGCGGTCAGATCGACATCGGCAATGCGGTCACCGAGATTTCAGCGCGCATGGCCACCGGCACGCAGCAGGCCAACGGCCAGATCGCCATTGAAGCCATGATGGATGTGCAACACGTGGCCAACGCGGTGGTGCACATGGCCAGTTTGCCGCTGGAGGCCAATGTGCAGTTCATGACTGTCATGGCCACCAAGATGCCTTTTATTGGCCGGGGCTGATCAGCCAAGCTGGCCGAACAGCAAAAACTCCATCAGTGCTTTTTGCACATGCAGGCGGTTTTCTGCCTCATCCCAAACCACCGATTGCGGCCCGTCAATCACCTCGGCCTCGACTTCTTCGCCACGGTGCGCCGGTAGGCAGTGCATGAAGAGGGCATCGGGTTTGGCCGCAGCCATCATGTCCCGGTCTACGCACCACTGGGCAAATGCTTTTTTGCGGGCTTCGTTTTCGGCCTCGTAGCCCATGCTGGTCCACACGTCGGTAGTGACCAGGTCAGCGCCGGCGCAGGCTTGCAGGGGGTCTTTGAAGACCGCGTAGCTTTGCGCTGAGCGGATGCCTGCAATCGACTGGTCCACCTCGTAGCCGCCGGGGGTGCTCAGGTGCACCTTGAAGCCCAGGATCTCGCTGGCTTGCAGCCAGGTGTTGGCCATGTTGTTGCCATCGCCCACCCAAGCCACCGTCTTGCCCTGGATGGAGCCGCGGTGCTCGATGAAAGTAAAGATGTCAGCCAGGATCTGGCAGGGGTGAAACTCGTTGGTCAGGCCATTGATGACCGGCACACGCGAGTGCGCTGCAAATCGCTCGATCTTGGTTTGCTCGTAGGTGCGGATCATCACCAGGTCCACCATGCGGCTGATGACTTTGGCGCTGTCTTCAATCGGTTCGGCCCGGCCCAGCTGGCTGTCGCCAGTGGTCAGGTGCACCACAGAGCCGCCCAGCTGGTACATGCCGGCTTCAAAGCTCACGCGGGTGCGCGTCGAGGCTTTTTCGAAAATCATGGCCAGCGTACGGTCAGCCATGGGCTGGTGTTTTTCGTAGGCCTTGAATTTTTTCTTGATGAGCGCGGCACGCTCAAACAAGTAAGCGTATTCGCCAGCCGTCAAATCGCTGAACTGCAGATAGTGACGCTGCGCTGTCATGCCTTTTCCTTGATCAGCTGTTTGACCAGCGGCGCCAAAATGCTGACCACTTCATCTGCCTCAACAGTCGTCATGATCAGTGACGGTACCAAGCGAATGACGCTGTCGGCAGTCACACTGATCAGCAGACCATTTTCAGCTGCGCGGCCCACCAGCTCGCTGCAAGGAATGGTCAACTCGACCCCCATCATCAGTCCGCGACCACGTATTTCTTTGAGGCTCGTCAGGCCGCCGAGTTCGCGTTGCAAGCCCGCTTTGAGGTGATCGCCCACCTTGACGGCATTGGCCAGCAAGCCTTCTTCTTCCATGATGCGAATGGTCTCAACCCCGGCACGCATGGCCAGCGGGTTGCCGCCGAAGGTGCTGCCGTGGTTGCCAGGTGCAAAAATCTTGGCCGCCTTGGGGCCGACTACCACCGCGCCGATCGGCACGCCCGAGCCAAGGCCCTTGGCCAGCGGCATCACGTCCGGCTTGATACCTGCCCACTGGTGCGCAAACCATTTGCCGGTGCGACCCATGCCGCACTGCACCTCGTCGATCATCAGCAGCCAGTCCTGCTCGTCGCAAAGCTTTCGCAGGTCGCGCAGGTAGTCGACGTCCACGGGGTTGACCCCGCCTTCACCCTGAATGGCTTCCAGGAAAACCGCCACCACATTGGGGTTGCCGGCGGTGGCTTTCTTCAGGGCTTGCACATCATTGAGGGGTACGCGGATGAATCCTTCCACCAGCGGACCAAAGCCGGCTTGCACTTTGGCATTGCCGGTGGCGCTCAGCGTGGCGATGCTGCGGCCGTGAAATGCTTTGTCGTAGACGACGATTTCGGGACGCTCGATGCCTTTGTCATGGCCAAATTTGCGCGCCAGTTTGAGGGCGGCTTCATTGGCCTCAAGACCGGTCGAACAAAAGAAAACATTGGTCAGCCCCGACAACTCGACCAGCTTGGCTGCCAGCGCTTCTTGCAAAGGGATGTGGTAGTAGTTCGAGGTGTGAATCAGCTTGCTGATTTGGTCTTGCAGCGCCGGCACCAGCTTGGGGTGGTTATGCCCCAGCGTGTTGACGGCAATGCCGCCCAGCGCGTCCAGATAGGCCTTGCCGTTGACATCCCAAACGCGGCAGCCCTGGCCATGCGAGAGCGCCAGCGGCAGACGGCCGTAGGTGTTCATGACGTGCGGGGACGCGGCTTCAACGGGGACGGGGAGGGCAGCGTTCATGGTCGTTCGGGGCTTTCACTTGAGACTCAATGTTTGATTTTAGGTCCACACGCCCGTGCCTGGCCTGACAGGGGCTTAAGTCTTATATAAGATATACTCATTGTGCAGCGCAGCAAGTGCCGGCCAACCCGGTTGCAGCGCATCGTCAAACGGTCCTTCAAGCAGCCTCTACCGATGGTCTCCAGCAGCGCCAAAGAAATTTTTATTCAGGGCTTGACCCTTGAAGGCAAGACCTTTCGCCCCAGCGACTGGGCGGATCGCCTGTGTGGCGTGATGAGCCAGTTCCGACCCGGCGGACCCCAGCCCGGCAGCCACCTGACTTACTCACCCTGGTGCGTCCCCACCTTGATTGGCGACGTCAAGTGCGTGGTAGTGAACAGCGAGTTGCGAGAAGCAGAACCCATGGCCTGGGACTTCGCACTCAACTTTGCCAAAGACAACCGATTACAAATAGCCGAAGCTTGTTTGCTGCACGAGTCGCCTAAAACCGTCCGCAAAAACTGATGGGCAGCCCGCTGCGCGAATCGACATGAAAAAACCGCCCGAAGGCGGTTTTTTCACTTTGCTGCAGCGCACCCTACAAAACGGCGGATGTCACGCTAGGCGACAGCCGGGCGATTTGCCTAAAAAGTTAGGCGGCTTGGAGTGCCAGGGCTTTCACCTTGGCGGACAGGCGGCTCTTGTCACGAGCTGCCTTGTTTTTGTGGAAGATGCCTTTGTCTGCCACCGTGTCCACAATGCTCTGTGCTTTAGCAAAGAGCTCTGCAGCTTTGGTTTTGTCGCCGCTCAGAACGGCTTTTTCAACGTTCTTGACGGCCGTGCGGTATTTGGAGCGCAGCGAGGTGTTCGCAGCGTTGAGCTTGACGTCCTGGCGGACGCGTTTGCGCCCGGATGCAAGTCGGGGGTTCTTTTTCTTGGGTTTGGCAGTAGCCATATATAAATTCCTTTAATCCTGGGAAGGAGTCTGTGGATGATGCAGCAAAGCCCACGATTATATGTCAGCCCCCACGCTAGCCCACTGCGTGTGGCTGCGCTGCCCCCCTAGGGGGCGTAAATCCCCTTGGGGCGGCCCGGCGGGGCTTTGGTCAGCCCCCACGCTCAGTCACTGCGTGTACTTCGCTGCCCCCCGGAGAGGGCGTAAATCCCCTTGGGGCGGCCAGACCCTTAAACTCTTGCTGTGTCACTTTTTAAAGCTGCCTCCACCGTATCGATTTTCACGCTCTTGTCGCGGGTCACCGGGTTGGCGCGGGAGTTGTTGATTGCCTCTACCTTTGGCGCCAGTGCCATGACGGATGCTTTCAATGTGGCTTTCCGCATTCCGAATCTTTTCCGAAGGCTGTTTGCTGAAGGCGCTTTCAGTCAGGCTTTTGTGCCTGTGCTGGCGGCCACCAAGGAGCGTGAGGGCGAAGAGGCCACGCGCCAATTGGTGGACCGGGTGGCCAGTTTGCTGGTCTGGGCTTTGCTACTGACTTGCGTTGTGGGGGTGGCCGGGGCGCCAGTGCTGGTCTGGCTCATGGCCAGCGGTTTGCAGCAAAGTCCGCGTGGCTTTGAGGCGGCTGTGTTCATGACGCGCTGGATGTTCCCTTACATCGGTTTCATGTCCCTGGTGGCGCTGTCTGCCGGGGTTCTCAATACTTTCAAGCGCTTTGCCGTGCCGGCCGCTACGCCGGTGTTGCTCAATGTGTGCATGATTGCCGCCGCCTGGCTGCTGGCGCCCTGGCTGCAAACCCAGGGGATAGAGCCGGTCTATGCGCTGGGCGCCGGTGTCATGGCGGGTGGCTTGCTGCAATTGGCGGTGCAGATACCGGCACTGCTGCGCCTGGGTATGCTGCCCAAGTTCAGTTTAGGCTTGGCTGGCTTGCGAGACGCCTGGGGTGATGCAGGTACGCGCAGCATCTTGCGCCTCATGCTGCCGGCCTTGCTGGGTGTGAGCGTGGCGCAGATTTCTTTGCTGATCAATACCCAGATTGCCTCGCACCTGCAGACCGGCAGCGTGAGCTGGCTGACCTACGCCGACAGGCTGATGGAGTTTCCGACGGCTTTGCTGGGCGTGGCTTTGGGTGTGGTGCTGATGCCGCAACTGGCCGGTGCCAGGGCCGCCAATGACACTGACAAATACTCGGCCATGCTGGACTGGGGCCTGCGGCTGGTGGTGTTGCTGGCGGTGCCCAGCGCGGTGGCGCTGCTGACCTTTGCGCAGCCGCTGGTCGCGACGCTTTACCACTACGGCGCTTTCACCGACGGCGATGTGCTGCAGACTACACGTGCGCTCATGGGTTACGGCTTGGGGCTGCTCGGCCTGGTCGCCATCAAGGTGCTGGCGCCAGGTTTTTATGCCAACCAGGATATCCGCACGCCGGTGCGCATTGCCATCGTTGTGCTGGTCTTGACGCAGCTGATGAACCTGGTGTTGGTACCTTATTTGCAGCATGCCGGCCTGGCGCTTGCCATTGGCATTGGTGCCTTGATCAACGCTGCCTGGCTGCTGCTGGGCTTGATCCGGCGCGGCAGTTACCGGCCTTTGCCGGGCTGGGGGCGCTTTGGGCTGCAGGTGGCTTTGGCAAGCGCTTTGCTCGCCGGTTTTTTGCTCTGGGCAGCCCAGGCATTGAGCTGGATGGGTATGCGCAGCTTGTACGGCCAGCGCATCGGCTGGCTGGTGTTGGTGTTGCTGGCTTCAGCGTTGCTTTATTTCACGACCTTGCGCGCTACCGGCCTGCGTGTGCGCAGTCTGTTCGGGCGCTAAATAGGCTTGGCAGCAAGCCTTTGAGACTTGTGACAAAGTAGCTGCATGCGTCTTAATTTCGACATTCCGTCCCCGCTCCAGTACTTTGCAAGTCTGGTGCAAAGCGACGAGCATTTCCCGCTGCTGGAAGCCGCCGTCAGCCTGGCACAGGACGAGTACCCCGAACTCGACGTGCAGCAGGTGCTGGGCGATGTAGACCAGTTGCTGGCCCGTCTGAAGCGGCGCGTGCCGCCCGATGCGCCGGCCATGCAACGACTGCGCGCGCTCAACCAGTTTTTCTTTCAAGACCTGAACTTCGGCGGCAACGTCAACGATTACTACGACCCGGACAACAGCTTTGTGCACGTGCTGCTCAAAACCCGGCGCAGCATACCGATCACGCTGGCCGTTTTATGGCTGGAGCTGGCGCTGGGCATGGGCCTGGATGCGCGGGGTTTGTCTTTCCCCGGCCACTTTATGGTCAAGGTCAATTTGCCTAAAGGGCAGGTGGTCATTGATCCGTTCACCGGGCAGTCGCTCAGCCGCGAAGAGCTGGCTGAGCGGCTGAACCCCTTGTACCAGCGTGACGCCAGACCCGATGACATGGCGCTGCCGCTTGGCCTGTACTTACAGCCTGCCGCGCCGCGCGACATCATGGGCCGCATGCTGAGCAACCTCAAGCACATTTACCGACAGCAGGAAGACTGGGCCAGGCTGATCACTGTGCTGGACCGTTTGGTGGTCTTGTACCCGCGCTCTTGGCCGGAGTACCGCGACCGCGGTCTGGCCTTGGCAGAGAAGGGTGAGGCCCAACGCGCCCAAGCTGATTTAGAAATTTACCT
>CAMBWM010000071.1 GCA_945871335.1 Polaromonas sp. YR568
GTTTTTGCTCTTCAAAAAACCAGATCGACATGAAGGCCGAAAAATCGCTGTCATCGCGGTTGTCGCGCAAAAACATCTCGGTGGCCGGCAAGGCGGCCCACTCGGTGATGGCGTTCATCTTGATGGTTTGCGCCTGCTCTTCGGAGAGCTTGGACGCGTCAAAGCTGGACCAAGGGATATCCTTGTCCATGTCCCAGCGGACGGCTTCAAGTTGTTTAAACAATTCCGGGTAAAGCATCTGATTTCCTCATGCAGCGAGTGAAGGCTTGCCCATTTTAAGCTTCCAAGACAGCAACTGTTACCAGGCCGGGGCATGCCCGTTACGGCTTGACGGCCTTTAGAAGCCCATTTCCCCTGGGATCCTACCAAAGCGCTTTATAGTGAGCTAAATGTGTCTTTTAATGCTGCTCCGCGGCGTCAACCTGAGTGTCAATATGCTGCCCAATGATTTTTTTATCCGCCGCTTCAATATCCTTCCCATTTTGTTAAGCGCCCTGCTTGCAATGACTTTGGCCGGCAAGGCCAGCGCGCAAAGCAGCCCTCAGTCCCCGGTCGCCTGCCCGGCCATGCTCCAGCACACTTTTTTACGCTTGCAAGATGAAAAGCCGCAGGAACTCTGCCAGTACGCCGGCAAGGTGCTGATTGTGGTCAACACGGCCAGTTTTTGCGGTTTCACGCCCCAGTACGAAGGATTGGAGGCCTTGTCCGTTAAATACAAAGACCGCGGGCTGGTTGTTTTGGGCTTCCCTTCGAATGATTTTTCCCAAGAAAAGGGGAGCAACAAGGAAATTGCCGACTTTTGCGAGAACACCTTCAACGTGAAATTCCCCATGTTCGTCAAGTCCAGAGTCTCCGGTAGCGGTGCCAACCCGCTGTTCAAACAATTGGCCACGGCCAGCAGCACACCGGCACGCTGGAATTTCTACAAGTACATCGTCAGCCGTGATGGCAGCAAGGTCAGCGGTTTCAACTCGACGGTAGATCCTAAGGACGCCCGCTTCGTCAGAGCTCTAGAAAGCATGCTTGCAGCGAAATAAAACTGATCAGTCATAATCCTACCGAGTGGTACTTAGCGCGTACCTCGCTCACGCCCGCCAGGCTCAAACTTGCATTTCCAACTTTTCAATCAGCCCCGGAGCCGGACAGACATGACGCTTGCCAGTCATCAAGCCCCTTGCGCCAACAGGCTGCGGATCGCCATCGTCGGCTCCGGCATTTCCGGGCTGGCGGCAGCGCACCGGCTGGCCGGCTCAGCCGACGTCACATTGTTTGAGGCCGACGACTACTTTGGCGGCCATACCCACACCGTGGATGTCAGCTTGCCCGGCGCTGCCGGCACGGTGACCCACGGCGTAGACACCGGTTTTTTGGTCTTCAACGAGCGCACCTACCCCAATCTGATTCAGCTGTTCAATGAACTCGGCGTTGCCACCGCCAAGTCTGAGATGTCGTTTTCCGTCAAGGTACCTGCCACCGGCCGCAAGCCAGCGATGGAGTGGAGCGGCTCCAGCCTGAACAGCGTGTTCGCTCAGCGGGGTAATTTGCTGAACTGGCGCTTTTGGCGCATGTTGCGTGACATCCTGCGCTTTAACCGGCGTACATCGGCGCTGGCCAAATCCGGCGAAGAAGCGGCCATGCTGCAACCCTTGTCTGAATTTTTGTTGCAGGAAAAATTTTCCGACGAGTTTCGCGACTGGTATTTTTTGCCCATGATGGGCTGTATCTGGTCTTGCCCGACCGATCAGATGCTGCAGTTTCCCGTGGCCACCATGATCCGCTTTTGCCACAACCACGGCCTGATCCAGGTGGCCAATCGGCCGCAGTGGTGGACCGTGACCGGTGGGGCGCGCCACTATGTCGACAAAATCATTGCCGGCATCGCAGACAAGCGCCTGGCCACGCCTGTGCAAACCATCGAGCGACATGCGGGCGGCGTTCGTATCACCAGCGGTGCAGGCGCTGCACGACAGACAGAAGACTTCGACAAAGTGATTTTGGCCACCCACAGCGACCAGGCGCTGGCCCTGCTGGCCCAGCCCAGCGCAACTGAACGGGCGCTGCTGAGCGCAGTTGCCTACCAATCCAACCGCGCTGTGCTGCACACCGACACCTCGGTGCTGCCAACGCGCCCGCTGGCCTGGGCCGCCTGGAACTACGAGCGCGCAAGCGACAGCCATCGCGAGTCCACGCAGGTCTGTCTGCATTACCTGCTGAATTTGTTACAACCGCTGCCCTTCAAACAGCCGGTGGTGGTTTCCTTGAATCCGGTCACACCCATTGCCCCGGACCAAATACTGGGCAGCTTTGATTACGCACACCCCGTGTTTGACGGCGCCGCCATCCGCGCCCAAAAAGACCTGCCCGGCTTGCAAGGCCAGCAACACACTTATTTTTCCGGCGCCTGGACGGGCTACGGATTTCACGAAGACGGTCTGAAGTCCGGCCTGCTGGTGGCTGAACTCATTTTGGACCTCAGTGAACCCACTTTTGTGGCACCGCCCCCCTTGCTGGACAACACCGATTGGCGCAAGGCATGAACGCACAAAGCACGCCAGCCGCCGCAGCCCAGGCCCTGATCGGCTTTGGGGAAGTGCGGCACACGCGGCTAAAGCCTGCGCGCCACGCTTTCAGTTACCCGACTTATTTTTTAATGCTGCCTCTGCGTGCCATGCAAACAGGCGGCAGCACTGCGCTGGCACGCAACCGCCGTGGGCTCTTGACCTTTCATGACAGCGACCACGGTGACGGCGGCAGCGATTGCCTGGCTTGGCTCGACGCGCTCTTGCTGGCCCAGGGTATTGCCGATGCGCAAGGCGAAGTCTGGCTGCACACCTACCCGCGCGTGTTGGGTTTCACTTTCAAGCCAGTGAGCTTCTGGTATTGCCACCGAACGGACGGCAGCTTGCGGGCCATTGTGGTCGAGGTCAACAACACCTTTGGTGAGCGTCACTGCTACTTGCTTGATGCGCCGTGCTATGGCCAGGAGTTGCGCGCCGACAAGGTGTTTCACGTCTCGCCCTTTTGCCGCATTGAGGGCAGTTACCGCTTTCGCTTCATGCGTGCCCGCCGAAACAACATTGAAAAAACCGTGGCCCGCATCGACCATGACGACGCCACCGGACCACTGCTGCAAACCAGCGTAGCCGGCACCCTGCAAACCATCAACGCGGCCAGCCTGCGCAAAGCCTTCTGGGGCTATCCGGCCATGACCTTCGGTGTGCTGGCCCGCATCCATTGGCAAGCCTTCAAGCTCTGGCGAAAGCGTGTGCCTTTCATCTCCAAACCCCAGCCTCCTACTCTTTTTGTGACCCGATGAACTCAACGCCCTCATCCGCCGACTCCGACAACTGCGCCGCATCACCCGGTCAGGCCGGCAAGACCCAGCCGCTGCCCGCCGACGCACCCGCCGCTGCGCGCAGCGCCATGAAACTGTTGTCCCGCCTGAAGCACGGCACGCTCACGCTGCAACTGCCCGGCGGTGGCATGCAGCGCTTTGGCTCGGGCGGTGCGCCCATGGCCAGCTTGTACCTGCACAACTGGAAGGTGTGCGGTGCCGCCTTGCGCTCTGGCGACATCGGCTTTGCCGAAAGTTACATTGCAGGTGACTGGAGCACGCCGCATCTGACCGACCTGCTGCGCCTGTTGCTCGTCAATCGCAAAGAAGTCGAAGACGTGATCTACGGCACGTGGCTGGGAAGACTGGCCTACCGGCTCAAGCATTTACTCAACCGCAACACCAAAGCCAACAGCCAGAAAAACATTCACGCACATTACGACCTGGGTAACGCCTTCTACGAGCTCTGGCTGGACGGCAGCATGAATTATTCGTCGGCCATGTTTGAATCGCCCGACACCTCCCTGCAAGAAGCGCAAAACGCCAAGGTACGGCGCGCGCTGCGCATGGTGCAGCTCAAGCCTGGTGATCGCGTGCTTGAGATCGGCTGCGGCTGGGGCGCCCTGGCCGAAATGGCCACCACCGAGTTCGGCGCCTCGCTGGTTGGCGTGACGCTGAGCACGGAGCAATTGCAATGGGCCCAGGCCCGCTTGACACGCCTGGGTGTACCGGCGGTCTCTGAGAAGCCACAAGCCAAGGTGACGCACGATTTGCGCTTACAGGATTACCGCGACATCGGCGTTAACAACGCTGCAGATCAGTCTTTTGACGCCATCTGCTCGATCGAAATGATCGAAGCCGTAGGCCGCGAATACTGGCCGACTTACTTCAATACCATTGCCCGCTTGCTCAAGCCGGGCGGCCACGCCTGTATTCAGAGTATCGTGATTGATGACAATTTTTACGAGCGGTACATCGACTCAACCGACTTCATACAGCAGTACATATTTCCCGGTGGTTGCCTGCCCTCGCCCATGGTTTTCCGGGCCCATGCCCGCGCCGCCGGCGTGGAAGTGGTTGATGAGCTGGCTTTCGGCCAGGATTACGCGCAAACGCTGCGGCTGTGGCGGGACGCCTTCCTGGCCCAAGCGCCACAAGTTCTCAAGCTCGGCTTTGACACCCGCTTCATGCGCATCTGGGAGTTTTATCTCGCTTACTGCGAAGCAGCTTTTGCCGAAGCCAGCACTGACGTTGTGCAATTCACCTTGCGCAAGCCGGTGCAGACAGCCTGACCATGGGAGGGCGCCACTGGCTGATGGCAACGCTCTGCGCAATCGCGCTGCAGATGAGCTGGCACGCCCCGAGTCTGGCCAGTTTGTTGCCAAAGGCATTGGCCGGCCAAGCCGATAAGGCGCCGCCGGCTGAGCTCCAGGATGTGCTGCCGCTCGCCAAACTGATCGGCCAGGCCCGTTTGAGCGTCTGGGGTTTTAAAATTTACGACGCACGCCTGTGGAGCCAGCCCGGCTTAAATACCCGCAACTTTGCCAGCCATCCGATGGCCTTGGAACTGGCCTACTTACGCGACTTCACGGCAGCCGACATCGTTGAGCGCTCAATCAAGGAGATGCGCCGCAATGCCAGCGTGTCGGCCGCGCAGGCTCAGCAATGGACAGTCGACATGCTGCGTGTGTTTCCTCATGTGAAGGCCGGCGATCGTGTCTTGTGCCTGCACCGGCCGGGCATCAGCGCCAGCTTTTGGCTCAACGGCCGGCCTGTTGGCGAGATTGTTGACCCTGAATTTGCGCGCTTGTTTTTTGGCATCTGGCTGTCGCCCCAGACGTCCGAGCCGGCCATGCGCTTGGCTTTGCTGGGGAGCGCTGCGCGTGAGCCTTGAAGAGAAAACCCCCATTGAGGCAGCAGCACTGCAGAAAAGCGCTTTCGGTACGCGCAACGGTATGGCCTATGGCTTGATGGGTTTTCCACTGGCCTTTGCAGCCTTGCCGCTTTATGTGATTTTGCCCAACCATTACGCGCGCGCTTTTGGCGTGCCACTGGCCACGCTAGGGGTGGTGCTGCTGGGTGCACGCCTGTTTGACGCCTTCATCGACCCCGCGATCGGCAAGCTGGTCGATCGGCTGTTTACGCGCTCGACCAGCGCTGTTTTGGCTTTTGGTGCGCTCGCCGCGGTGGTGTTGGCTGCTGGCTTTGTATTGCTTTTTTTCCCTCCCGCACTGTCGCCCACTGCACTGGTTGCCTGGGCCAGCCTCATGCTGATGATCACCTATGCCGGCTACAGCGCGCTGACGGTGGCGCACCAGGCTTGGGGCGCGTTGCTGGGTGGCAGCGAAACGCAGCAAAGCCGCATCGTTGCCTGGCGAGAAGGGCTGGGGCTGCTGGGCGTGGTCACCGCTTCGGTGTTGCCGGCGCTGATGGGTTTGCCGTTGACTGCGGCCGTGTTTTGCGCCGCGCTGGCGTTGGCTTGGCTGGGCTGGCAACGCGCCGTTCGACCCGCGGCCGGGCCAGCAAAGGAGCTCGCGTTGGCGCACACCGCCGGCCACAGCACAGCGCCGGCTGCCGCCTCGGTTTGGCTGCCATGGCAACAAGCACAATTTCGCCGACTGATGACTGTGTTCATAGTCAATGGCATTGCCAGCGCCGTGCCGGCCACACTGGTGTTGTTTTTCATTCAAGACCTGTTGCAAGCACCACCCGCTTTAGAGCCGCTGTTTTTGGGCAGCTATTTTTTATGCGCTGCACTGGCCATCCCGCTCTGGCTGAAAGCTGTCAAACGGCTCGGGCTGGCGCGCAGCTGGCTGGCCGGCATGGCGCTGTCCACCTTAGTGTTCATCTGGGCTGGTCAACTGGGCGCTGGCGATGTTGCGCTCTTTGCTTTCGTCTGCGCCTTGTCGGGTGCGGCACTGGGCGCTGACCTGGCGCTGCCCGGCGCGCTGCTGGCCGGCGTGATACATGCCGGCCAGGCCCGCCATCCTGCGCTGGCGGCAGGTGGCTACTTTGGTTGGTGGAACTTTGCCACCAAGCTCAATCTGGCGCTGGCCGCCGGGCTGGCACTGCCCTTGTTGAGCCTCTTTGGCTACGCTCCGGGCGTGCGTGATGCCGGTGCGCTCCAAGCGCTGGCGATTGCTTATTGTTTGCTGCCTTGTCTGCTCAAAATGCTGGCTGCGGTTTGCTTGTATGTTTTGGTTATACGACCCGCTCGTGAAGAAAGTAGCACATGAAAACACTGAACAAACGTTCGTTATTGGGCACCTTGGTGCTGTCCGCCATGCTGGGCCTGAGCGCTTGCGCCGGCCCACAGGTGGCTGACTATGCAGCTGAAAAGCCAGTGCTGGACCTGCGCCAGTACTTCAACGGCACCATTGACGCTTATGGCCTGTTCGCAGATCGCTCAGGCCGCGTCGTCAAACGCTTCACCGTGGTCATGAAGTGCAGCTGGCAAGGCCCGCCCGGCCAAGAAGTCGGCGTGCTTGACGAAGAGTTCAGCTATTCCGACGGTAGCCGTCAGCGCCGCGTCTGGACGCTCACGCGCCAGCCGGACGGCCGCTACAGCGGTACAGCTGCAGACGTGGTGGGTCAGGCCTCGGGCGAAGAAAAGGGCAATGCCTTTCGTTGGGGCTACACCATGCAACTGCCGGTCGACGGCAGAATCTTTGAAGTGCAATTTGACGACTGGATGTACCTGATGAACGACAAAGTGATGATCAATAAAGCCGTCATGAGCAAGTTCGGCTTCCAACTGGGCGAGGTGACTTTGTCCTTCGTTAAACGCTAAACCCTTTGGATCGTCATGAGTCTGAACACCCCACTGTTTGAATGGCAAGGCAAAGTTGCCTGGCTGATTGGCGCCTCCAGCGGCATTGGCGAGGCGACTGCGCACGCCTTGCATGCGGCGGGCGCACGGGTTTTTGTGTCGGCCCGCAATGAAGCGGCCTTAGCGCGTTTTGTCCAGACGCACCCGGGCGCTGTTGCGCTGCCCCTGGACGTTACAGATCCGGCTGCTGTCAGTGCCGCTGCGCACAAGGTGCAGCAGGCTGGCAGCCTGGATCTGGTGATGTACTGCGCGGGCCATTACAAAGCTCAGCGTGCGGATCGCTTTGACCTGCCGCAAATGCTCATGCACCAGGAGGTCAACTACCTGGGCGCGCTTTACATGCTGGACGCTGTGTTGCCGCATTTGCTCGAACGCCGGGCGGGTCATATCTGCCTCGTTGGCAGCGTGGCCGGCTACCGCGGCTTGCCGAAAAGCCTGGCTTACGGCCCAACCAAAGCCGCACTGATCAACCTGGCTGAAACGCTTTACATGGACTTGCTGCCCAACGGTATCAGCGTGAGCCTGGTCAACCCTGGCTTTGTTGAAACACCGTTGACTGAGCAAAACAATTTCAAGATGCCCGCGTTGATCAACTCAAGCCAGGCAGCGGCTGAGATACTTGCCGGGTGGCGCAAAGGCGAGTTTGAAATACATTTTCCCAAGCGTTTCACGCTCTGGGTGAAACTCTTGCGTTGGCTGCCCAATAAAGCTTTCTTTGCACTGGTCCGCCGCCTTGTTAAAAACCCCCATGCCGTGCCTGCGAACGAGCGCCCGAAATCATGAGTATCAAATCCGTCACGGCTGTGCCTGGCTTGTTGCCTGCGGATGTTTCGCCAGAGCGGCAGGCAGTCGCCCGGATTGCTCTTTTTTTTGAAAACCTGCAGCCCGCTGATATCGCCCGGATGGGCGATTTCTACACAGCCCAAGCCTACTTCAAAGACCCATTCAACGAAGTACGCGGCCTGGCCGAGGTTCAAGGCATTTTCAACCACATGTTTGAAGCGCTCGACAAGCCACACTTCGTAGTGAAAGGGCAACTGGTGGACGGTGCCCAGTGCTTTTTGACCTGGGATTTTGTCTTCCGCTTCAAGCGTTTTAGCCCCGATGTCTGGCAGACCGTGCGCGGCGGATCACACCTGGAACTCAGCCCCGAGGGGCTGATCACTTTTCATCGGGATTACTGGGATACGGCCGAAGAGCTTTATGAAAAGCTCCCTGCCGTCGGCAGCTTGATGCGGTGGCTCAGGCGCCGGGCCAACGCCTGAGCACAAGCGAAAAAGAGGCGTTGAGAATCAGCCCGGCTGAGTCTCGATGAAACTGCTGCGCTGAGTGAGCTTTTCTTGCAAGCGTGCCAGGTTAGGGTGCTGCGCACGCCAGTCGATCTGTGCAAACCGGAAGTCCAGGTAGGACAGCGCGCAACCTACGGCCACGTCAGACAAGCTGAAATGAACGCCGCTGCAAAAAAGCTTGTCGCCCAGGCCGGCACTCATGGCTTTGAGTGAAGTGTGAATTTTCCCGGTCTGACGATCTATCCAGGCTTTACTTCGCTGACCCTCTGTGCGTCCGGCCCAGCTGGCCTCCAGGCGGGCCAGAATGGCGGCATCCAGCACGCCGTCTGCCAAAGCCTCCCAAGTCTTAACTTCAGCACGCTCGCGACCTTGCACCGGAATCAGTTTGCCAACCGGCGACAGCGTGTCCAGGTACTCCACGATGACGCGTGAATCAAATACCGCCTCGCCACCCTCCATGACCAGACAAGGAACCTTGCCCAGCGGGTTGGCATTGTGCATGTTGGTGTCAGCCGCCCAGACATCCTCCAGCACGAACTGGTAGTCCAGCTTTTTTTCCAACATGACGATACGTACTTTGCGCACGTAGGGGCTGGTGACTGATCCGATAAGTTTCATAGCTTGGTTTGGACTTTTACGTTAGGTGTGTTTTCCTTATTCTATAGATTAAGCTAGATCTGCTCAGCTCCGGGCAGCCAGCAAGCGTCAACCTACAATTGCAGCATGAGCTTTTCCACTATCAACGCCCTGTCGCCGCTGGACGGCCGCTACGCCGCCCGGCTTGACGCCCTGCGCCCGCTCATGTCCGAGCAGGGTTATATGAACCGGCGGGTGCAGGTCGAAGTGGCCTGGTTTGTCGCCTTGTCTGACGCCGGTTTTGCCGAATTCAAGCCCCTTAGCGCTGGAGCACGCTCATATCTGAGCACGCTGGTGACCAACTTTTCTGAAGCTGACGCGCTGGCCATCAAGGCCATTGAAAAGGTCACCAACCACGACGTCAAGGCCGTCGAATATTGGATCAAATCCAAATTCGAGGCACGAACAGAGCTGCTGGCGGCAGCCGAGTTCGTCCACTTTGCCTGTACCAGTGAAGACATCAACAACACCAGCCATGCCCTGCAACTTAAAAGCAGCCGCGAACAAGTGCTGCTGCCGGCCATTGACAAGCTGATCTCACAGCTGCGCGACATGGCGCACCAGTTTGCCGACGAGCCCATGCTCAGCCGCACACACGGCCAGACCGCCAGCCCGACCACCGTCGGCAAGGAAATTGCCAACGTGGTGGTGCGTCTGGTGCAAGCGCGCGAAAAAATCGCTGCAGTCAAAATCATGGCCAAAATGAACGGCGCGGTGGGAAACTACAATGCGCACCTGTCAGCCTGGCCGGACTTTGACTGGGAAGGCTTCAGCCGCAGGGTGGTTGAAAGCCCGGAGCCTGATGCCCAAGGCCACACCGGCGCCTGGGGCTTGGGTCTGACTTTTCAGCCTTACAGCATTCAAATTGAGCCGCATGACTACATGGCCGAACTGTTCGACGCAGTGGCTCGTTGCAACACCATCCTGATCGATTTTGCCCGCGACATCTGGGGCTACGTCAGCGTTGGCTATTTCAAGCAGCGCCTCAAAGACGGTGAAATCGGCTCCTCCACCATGCCGCACAAGGTCAACCC
>CAMBWM010000072.1 GCA_945871335.1 Polaromonas sp. YR568
CACCCTGTCGCTGCTTGAAGCCATACTCGGCCAGGATGATGGGCGAAGGATCGACGATCAGCACGCCGGCATCGCCGTCAATGATGACCCAGTCGTCCTGCTTGATCAGCTGACTGGCGCTGCGCGCACCAACCACCGCCGGTATGTCCATGCTGCGCGCGACGATGGCTGTGTGCGAAGTGCGTCCACCCACATCGGTGGCAAAGCCGGCAAACAGACTCTGCTTGAACTGCAACATGTCGGCCGGTGACAAATCGTGCGCGACCAGCACCAGCGGAACGTCCAGTTTGTCGTCATGCAACAACTCTTTCTGCTGTTTGCGCGCCCCTTGATTTTTAAGTTGCACCGGCGAAGCGACGCCCTTCATCGCACGCAGCACCCGCTCGACCACTTGCTCGAGGTCGGCTTTGCGCTCACGCAGATACTCATCTTCCATCTCGTCGAACTGGCGCGCGATCATCTCGTACTGCGTTGTCAGGGCCCACTCGGCGTTGTAATGCCGCTCCGAAATCCAACCCTTAACGCCACTGATGAGTTGCTCGTCCTGCAACAGCATGAGGTGAACATCCAGCAGGGCGGCGAGTTCATGCGGCGCGTCCGCCGGCAAGTCGCGTTGCAAGCGCGAAATCTCTTCGACCACGGTATTGCGCGCATCACGAACCCGCTGAATCTCTGACTGGACGCCAGAAGCCTCGACAAAGTAATGCGCCACATCGGCACGACTCGACGCCACCAGCACCGCCCGCCCGATAGCAATACCGCGCGAGACCGCCAGACCATGAATCGAAAAAGTCATGCGCAACCCCAAGTGTCTTGACTAACCGCGGGGGGCAGCGCAGTAGGCGAAGCGGCAGGCGTGGGGGCCAACAGTCCCGCCGCCGGGCCGCCCCAAGGCGGGACCTCCCCCCCGGGGGGCAGCGCAGTACGCGAAGCGACTAGCGTGGGGGCTAACAAGCTACTCCCCCTCACCAAATTTATCCGCCATCATGGCCAGCAAAGCGTCCATGGCTGCTTGTTCGTCAGCGCCATTCGTCTCCAGCTCCACCGTGGCACCCAGGCCGGCGGCCAGCATCATCACGCCCATGATGCTTTTGGCGTTGACCCGGCGTTCGCCGCGGCTGATCCAGACCTCGCACGGAAAACTGCCCGCGAGCTTGGTCAGCTTGGCGGAGGCGCGGGCGTGCAGACCCAATTTATTGCTGATGGTCGCGCTGGTCTTGATCATGGTTTCGGCGGTTCTGGTTTTGCGGAGCGGTTATGGCCACCTGCATCACGCCCTGTGTGGCGCCCATCAGAGCGCGCGCCACCAAGGCATCCAATGACTCATTGCGGTAAGACAGCGTGCGCAGGAGCATGGGCACGTTGACGCCGGTGATCAGCTTGGAGTGCACGCCATCGACCAGTTTTTGCGCTACGTTGCAAGGTGTCGCGCCAAAGACATCGGCCAGCACCAGCGCGTGGGAAGTGCCAAGTTGCGCCAGCATGATGCGCGCCTGCGCCAGGGTTTCCTCTGGCGGGGTGTTGGGCTGAACATCCAAAGCGGCGACGGCTTCGGGGTGATCAGTGAACACATGCGCAACACATTGACGCAGCGCCGAAGCCAAGGGTGCGTGGGCGATGATGAGAATACCGTTCATTGCGGTGAATTATCAGCCTTCACCCAACGGAAGTAGGCGTATGAGGCGGCGCAGCAACACAAATAGACGCTCATGGCCGCTTGAAAACAGGCCACTTCACTCAGACCGGCCGCCTTGAAAGCGTCTGCCAACAAGCCTATGCCCCACTGCACGACAAAGATGCCGGCAAAAATCAAAAGGTTGTATGCGGACAGCGCGCGACCGGCCAGTGCGGGTGCAAATGCCATGCCCACCGCTGGCTGCGCCAGGCCCATGACACTTGAGGACACGCAAAACAAGGCCCAACCCAGCCAGCCGGTTTCGCTGCCACCGGCGATATTGACCGCCAAAACCAGCATGCTCACGGGCACGCCCCAGCTGATCAAGCGGACAGCGCTCCAACCATTGCGCGCCAATACCGGGTTCAGCATGCCCCAAGCCCAGAATGTCACGAGCATGACAGCGTTGATGTAAAACAGGCCGGTGGCTGATTCGAGTGGCGTGTAGCCGGCTACGCGAACCATCCACGGCCCGGCCCACAAAGTCTGAATCGCCACAAAGCCGCCGTAATTGAAGAACGCCAAAAGCGACATTTTCTGAAAATACCGACTGCTCCAAATCTCAGCGTAGCTTGACGCTGCGGGGACAGCGGGGGCATGCCCCTCAGAAAGCGAGGGTGCCGTGTTTTTCCAGGCCGGCACCAGCCACCAGATCAGCAGCATCGACAGCCCGGTCAACGCAGCCAGAATCCAGAACATCGGGCGCCAGCCGGTCAAGGGCATAAGCCACTGCACCGGCAGCGTAGAAGCCAGCATGCCGAGCGAGCCAGTCATCAGCATCCAGGAGTTGGCCCGCAGCTGCGCACCACTGCTCAGCCAGCGCCGGTAGCCCGTGAGCGGGGCCATCAGGCAAGCGCTGACGCCCATGCCAATTAGCACCCTGGCGGCCAGCAGCCAGGTAAAGGTAGTGGCGACCGAAAAGGCCAGGCAACCTAAAACCGCTAGCGTTAAAAAGTACAGGATCACACGCTTGGGGCCGTGACGGTCCAACAAGCTGCCCAGCGGCAACTGCATGGCCGCAAAGCCCAAAAAATAGCCCCCCGCCAGCAAACCCAGATCGCGGGCCTGCAGACTGAACTCCTGCGTCAGCACCGGCGACAAGGTGGCGGTGATGGCGCGCACCAGCGCCGAGCAAAAGTAAGCGGCGGCAAAGGCCAAGAACACCCAGACAGCGGTCCTGGTCTCAAGTCCCTCGTTCGGGGTGGTCAGCGGTTGGGCGTGAGCGAGCGTCATGTAGTTTTGGCGCTGCAGGCGCCGTTCAGGTTTGTTCGGTGAAAGTTACAGCGGCAGATCATGCGCCTTTGGCCAGCATCATTCGATTCGAAGGCTGGTGAAAAAGGTCTCTGCTGCATCTGGGCTGATTTTGGGTGCGTACATCACGACCTGAACCACTCGGGCGCCTTTGGCAAAGTAGGCCGCGCGACTCTGCACTGCGCTACCATCATTTTGCTGGCCCTGGGCCTGCAGCCACACCGGCGCCGGGCTCGCATCAGCGCCCGCCACCTTGAACAAAGCGGGCGGCGCGCTTAAAGGCGCCGCTTTCATGTTTTTCAAGGTGATGGCCTGCCACTGGATAAGCACGTCGGACACTTGGGCTGTATCCGGCAGTTCAGCCACAGCCACTGCAAATGTGGCGCCACCGGCTTCGCAACCGAGCATGGTCAAGGTGGTGGGTTCAGGCCCTAAGGGCACTTGCTTTTGCGCCTTGTCAGGCTTGCAGGGCAGCAGCAAGCTCACGCCAGAATCAAAACGTACCTCCCGCCAGTTGAGGGTGGGGCTGCAAGCTGTGACGGTCAACAAGCCGGCAAGCACCACCAACAGGCCCGGCGCTAGCGCACGAAAAGCAAGAAAAAATGTCATGAATGGACTTGTTACAAAAAAATCGGCGATCCGCGTCGACCCGGATCTGGGCCTGCATTTAGCCCTGAACTTTACAGGCAATGCATTTTTGAGCCCTTCGCGGCCCAGTCTGAACGCTCAGAGGGCAAAATGACGACCATGAACTCACTAGAAGGCATCCGCATCCTCGACCTCTCCCGCGTGCTCGCCGGTCCCTGGTGCACCCAGACCCTGGCCGACCTTGGCGCTGACGTCATCAAGATCGAGCGCCCCGGCGCCGGTGACGACACGCGCAGCTGGGGCCCGCCCTTTTTGCATGACAGCGCCGGCGCAGAAACGCGCGAAGCGGCCTACTACCTGGGCACCAACCGCAACAAGCGCTCGGTCACCTGTGACATTGCGCAGCCGGCCGGGCAGTCCTTGATTCGCGAACTGGCGCTTCACAGCGATGTGTTTGTCGAGAACTTCAAGGTCGGTGACATGGCGCGCTACGGACTGGACTACGCCAGCCTCAAGGCTATCAACCCGCGCATCGTCTACTGCTCAGTCACCGGCTTTGGGCAGACCGGCCCCTACGCCGAGCGCGCTGGTTATGACTATGCCATTCAAGGCATGGGCGGGCTGATGAGCGTGACCGGCGAGCGCGACGACCTGGGCGGTGGCCCGCAAAAAGTCGGCGTGGCCGTGGCCGACTTGATGACCGGTATGTACGCAACGGTCGGTATTTTGGCGGCGTTGCGCCACGCCGAGAAAACCGGTGAAGGCCAGCAGATCGACATGGCCCTGCTCGACACCCAGGTGGCCATGCTGGCCAACCTGGGCGCTAACTACCTGGTCAGCGGCAAGGTGCCGGGCCGCGTTGGAAATGCGCACCAGAACATCGTGCCCTACCAGGTGTTTGAAGTGGCGCCCAACGCAGCGGGCGACAAAGATCATCTGATTCTGGCGGTGGGCAACGACTCCCAGTACGCCAAGTTTTGCGCCGTCGCCGGCGTGCCGGAACTCGCCAGCAACCCCTTGTTCGCCAAGAACAGCAGCCGTGTGCTGAACCGCGCGCAGCTGGTGCCGCAGCTCGAGGTGGTGATGAAGTCGCGCGGCAAGGCAGACTGGCTGGCCGCACTGGAGGCGGCCAAAGTGCCTTGCGGTGCCATCAACAACCTGGGCGAAGTGTTTGCCGACCCGCAGGTCGAAGCACGCGCCATGGTAAAAACCTGGCCGCATCCGCTCAAGGACCAGCTGCGCCTGGTGGCCAGCCCGCTCAAGCTCAGCGCCACCCCTGTGCGCAGCGACCTGCCACCGCCGCTGCTGGGCCAGCACACAGAAGAAGTGCTTAGCCAAGTGCTGAATTACACCTCAGAGCAAGTGGCTGACTTGAAAATCAAGCAGGTGATCTGATGGCGAACTTTGTATTGGTTCATGGTGCGTGGCACGGTGCATGGTGCTGGCGACGCGTTAGCCATGCGCTGCAGCAGCATGGCCAGCGCGTGCATGCCATCACGCTCACCGGCCTGGGCGAGCGGGCGCATTTGCTGTCGCCGAGCATCACGCTCGAAACACATATTGAGGACATTCGCCAACTGATGGAGGCCGAAGAGTTAGCCGATGTGGTGCTCGCTGTTCACTCCTATGCCGGCATATTGGGCACCGCCATCGCTGACCGCATGGGTGCGCGACTCAAGCACCTCGTCTACGTGGATGCAGTGGTGCCTAAACCCGGTGAGAGCTGGAGCAGCACACAAGCCAAAGCGACCCAAACGCAACGGCTGGTTGCAGCGGCGGCGTGTGCGAATTTCAGTTTTCCGCCGCCAGACCCGGTCGTCTTCGGCCTGCAGGACGCCGACCACGCCTGGGTGCTGCGCCGGCAAACACCGCACCCCGGCCACACCTACCGCATGCCTCTGGATTTTGACGTGCTGCGTGTTGCCGCAACGCCCCGTACTTTCATTAATTGCACTGCACCTGCATTAGCAACTATCGAGCCTAGCCGGCTGCGCGTGAAAGACCCTGCATTTTGGGGCGGCGCCTGGGCGCGTGACTCACAGGTACTTGAGATGGCCACCGGCCATGATCCGATGATCAGCGCCCCGGCAGAGCTGACCCGCATCTTGCTAGACTGCGCTGCATGAACGCCAAAGACGCACGCCATCTCCGTGGCCTTCCCGGCTTGCTGAGATGGGCCTTGGGGCTGATGATGGTTGCGGCCTTGGCGGCTGGCTTGCAAGCTTGCACCAATGCGCAAGCTGCGCCTGAATCAACTTTTGTACTGCTCGACGGCAGCAAAAAAACCACGGCCGACTTCAAGGGCAAGGTCATGCTGGTGAATTTCTGGGCGACCAGTTGTGTAACCTGCGTCGCTGAAATGCCCAAGTTGATCAGCACGCATCAAAAATATGCAGCCAAGGGTTACGACACGCTGGCTGTGGCCATGAGCTATGACCCGCCCAGCTATGTCGTTAACTACACCGAGACGCGCCAGCTGCCTTTCAAGGTAGCCATTGACAACACTGGTGAAGTCGCCAAAGCCTGGGGCGATGTCAAGCTAACACCCACCACTTATATCGTGAATAAACGCGGAGAGATTGTCAAGCAGTACATCGGCGAGCCGGATTTCACCGCACTTCACCTCTTGATTGAGAAATTGCTGGCTCAGTCCTGAAGCTCGACAGCACGAGCCGCTAGCGCGGACTCGTTATCTGGCTTTAGCGACCGCGGTAAACGTCATGACAGGCTTTGCAGCTGGCCGCGGTGGCATTGAATGCTGTTTTGACGGCTTCAAGGTTGCCGGTTTTGGCTGCAGCCGCCAGCTTGGTGCTTTCAGCGATCAGTTTGTCGCCGGCCTCTTTGAACTTGGCCTGCTCAGTCCAAATTTCAGGATTGGCTTTGTTGGCTGCGCCCTTGTCTGTGCCGGGGCCAAATCCAGCCCAAGGCAGCTTGGCCATGCTGGCAACTACCTCGGCATTGTCAGCCGCTACTTTGGCATCAAATGGTGCGCGGCCTGTAGCCATAGCCCCGACGCGGCCAAAATGTTGGCCCATCACAAACAAGGCACTTTGCCGGTATTTGATGGCGTCTTCGGGTTTGGCAAACTGTGCGCTGGCTGGCACGGCCAGGGTCAACAAGGTGGCGGCAGCGGCCGCAATAGTAAATACGTTCATGGTGCTTCCTATGGTTTGTACAGAATAAAAAATGGCTTGGTATATTTATAAGATTTAGTTTATCGAAAATTAAATTTATGTGCGCGCCCTCTTTAATGCAGCCCCATTGATGACCCTGTAGCGACCTGATCAACTTCAAAAAATAGCTTTTTAGCGCCATGCTCCGCCTTAACGCTCATTGATAAGTTCAACCATGCCAGACCCTTCATCGCTTTACCGTGTCCGTATTTGGGACTTGCCTACCCGTGTGTTTCACTGGGCCGGTGCGCTATGTGTTCTGGGTCTGGCGGTGACCGGCACAGTAGGCGGTAGCGCCATGGTCTTTCACTTTCGTTTTGGTTATGCACTGCTGACCCTGCTTTTGTTTCGCCTGGTCTGGGGCCTGCTTGGCGGCCACTGGTCGCGCTTTCGGAGCTTTGTTTTCGGGCCGCGTGCGGTGTTTGCTTACTTGCGCGGCCAGGCGCCAGATAGCCACATGGTGGGCCACACACCGATTGGCGCGCTGTCTGTCTGGGCCTTGTTGGCTTTTTTAATCTTGCAAGTGGCCACCGGACTGATCAGTGATGACGAAATTTCCACCACTGGCCCTCTGACGCACCTTGTCTCTAATGCAGCCGTCGCCTTAGGCAGCCAATACCATACGCAGATTGGCAAATGGGTTTTATTGGCGCTGGTCTTGCTGCATGTGGCTGCTATCATTTACTACGCACGCCGTCGCCAGGGCCTGGTGGCCGCCATGCTGCATGGAGACAAGCAACTAGCGGCACCCGCTGCAGCCGCACGTGATGACGCCCGCAGCCGCTTGGCGGCCTTTTTAATTTTTTGTTTGTGTGCTGCCGCTGTTTTCTGGTTGTCTGGCTTGGCGCCTGCCGGCTTTTGAAGCTGGGGGCTAAACTGTTTGCTCGTTTATTTTTTTAACGCCGGCTGTTGAGCTCTTCGCACTTGTTAAACAAAGTCATTGAATTCAGGACGCCCACGTCGCCCGACGATTTTGATCTGGTGCGTCAAATTTTTTCTGAATACGCTCAACTGCTAGGCGTGGACCTGTACTTTCAGGACTTCGACTCTGAGTTGCGTCAGTTGCCTGGCGACTACAGGGCGCCTCAAGGCGCTTTGCTGCTGGCCTGGATTGAGGGTGCGCTGGCCGGCTGTTGTGCGCTGCGCCCGTTACCCGCTGCTGACTATGCCAACGCGGCCGAGATGAAGCGGCTGTTTGTGCGCCCTGAATTTCGCCGCTTTGGCGTAGGTCGGCAATTGGCCGAGGCGGTGTTGGACGCCGCTCGTGCAGCCGGCTACCACTGTGTGTTGCTCGACACACTAGACGACATGGAGTCGGCGCGGGCTTTGTACGTCGAGCTAGGTTTTACCGAGATTCCGCCCTACTATCACAACCCGATTGCCGGAGCGCATTACCTTAAGGTTGATCTTTAGCGCCTACAAAAAAGCCACCGCTTTACGGTGGCTTTTTTGGCTCTGCCAGGTGGGCGGAGCTTATGCTTTAGCTTGTGTCAGCATGGTCGCAGCATCACTGACTTCGAATTTTCCAGCGGCTTCAATATTGAGACTCGCGACTTTGCCGTTCTTGATGAGCATCGAGTAACGGTTGCTGCGCAAGCCCATGCCGCGGGCCGTCAGGTCCAGCGTCAGACCGGTAGCCTTGGTGAAGTCGGCACTGCCATCGGCCAGCATGCGAACCTTGCCGTCGGTTTTCAGGTCGCGCGCCCAAGCGCCCATGACGAATGCATCGTTCACGCTAACGCACCAGATTTCATCAACGCCGCTGGCTTTGAGCGCATTGAAGTGCTCTACATAGCCGGGCACATGTTTGGCAGAGCAGGTAGGGGTGAAAGCACCTGGCAGCGCAAACAGCGCAATGGTTTTACCCGCGGTGGCTTTGGCCACCTCGACCGGGTTAGGGCCGATGCTGCAGCCATTGCCTTCGACTTCTGAAAACTCCATCAGCGTGGCTGAAGGAAGGGTATCGCCAACTTTGATCATGTATTGCTCCTGTTTGGGTGTTAATGGGGGCCTTGTGGCCTGCAACTCGTATTTTGTATCAGATGCGCTTCGCACGCTTGGCAAGCAGCCAACAGCAATGCTGCCAGCAATGACAAAAGCCGTTTCACCAATAAAAACGGCCCACATCGTGGACCGTTTTCAAAAATCTGCAGTTGTTTGTCGGAAAGACTTAAACCACTGCCGCTTTCTGGATCAGCTTAGAGACGACCCAGTTCTTGGTTTTAGAAATAGGGCGGCTCTCGGTGATTTCGATGGTGTCACCCATCTTGTACTCACCCTTTTCGTCATGGGCGTGGTACTTGCTAGACAGCGAAACGATTTTGCCGTAGAGCTCGTGCTTGACACGACGCTCGACCAGAACCGTCACGGTCTTAGCGCGCTTGTCGCTGACAACCTTGCCAACCAAGGTGCGCGTGAGGGATTTTTTAGCTTCCGTCATTATTTGGCTCCTTGCTTGACGATGGTTTCGGCCAAGATGGTTTTGGCGCGGGCAATCGCCCGGCGCGTCGAACGCAGCGTGGAGGTGTTTGTCAGTTGCTGTGTTGCTTTTTGCATGCGCAGGCCAAAGTGGGCTTTTTGCAGCTCTTTGACTTCTGCGTGCAGGCCGGCAACGTCTTTTTGGCGCAGTTCAGTAGATTTGGTCATTTCATTTCCCCTTACTGGCCAATCATGCGGCTAACGAAAGTGGTGCGCAGCGGCAGCTTGGCAGAAGCCAGGCGGAACGCTTCACGGGCCAACTCTTCAGGCACGCCAACGATTTCAAAAACGATTTTGCCGGGCTGAATTTCAGCCACGTAGTACTCTGGGTTTCCTTTACCGTTACCCATACGCACTTCAGCAGGCTTTTGGGAGATCGGCTTGTCCGGAAAGACACGGATCCAGATACGGCCGCCACGTTTGACGTGACGGGAAATCGCACGACGTGCGGCTTCAATTTGACGAGCAGTGAGGCGACCGCGGTCGGTGCACTTCAGACCGAAATCACCAAACGCGACCGAGCTACCCCGGGTTGCGATGCCGGTGTTACGGCCTTTTTGCTCTTTGCGGTATTTTCTACGAGCGGGTTGCAGCATGATTTATCTCCGTGATGAGACTGATTACTCAGTCTTTGCACCGTCAGCTGCTGCAGCTGGCGCGGCTTTTCGAACGCGCTTAACGGTGGTTT
>CAMBWM010000073.1 GCA_945871335.1 Polaromonas sp. YR568
GATCCAGTAAGGCTCTTTGAGCGGGAGCAGGTCTTGCGGTGTGGCAAAAGTCGGCCCCAAGCTGGCAAAACGGTTATTCCAGCGAAGTGCGGCAAGGGCGGTCGGGTTGCTCTGGTCTATGGCGGGCAAGGTCATGCTTGTATTGTCTATGACAGCTTCAAGCCGCGTGCAAACTCGGGCATTCCCTCATGGCCGGTGCGGCTGACTGCGGCATGATGCGGCTTAACTTAGAACGGAGACTCGACATGCTGGGCTTAATGCAGGACCAACCGCTGCTGATTTCAAACCTGATTGATTTCGCAGAACGCCATCACGCGGACGTTGAAATTGTCTCGCGCCGTGTGGAGGGCGATATTCATCGTTATACCTACAAAGACGCCGCCGGCCGCGCCCGCCAGGTGGCTAATGCCCTGGACGCCATGGGGCTGCAGTTCAGCGACCGGGTGGCCACACTGGCCTGGAACGGCTACCGGCACTTTGAGCTGTATTACGGCGTCAGCGGCTCTGGCAGAGTGCTGCACACCATCAACCCGCGTCTGCACCCCGATCTGATTGCCTGGATTACCAATCACGCCGAGGACCAGGTGCTGTGCTTTGACATGAGCTTTTTGCCTCTGGTGCAGGCAGTACACGCCAAGTGCGCCACCATTCGGCACTATGTGGCACTGTGCGAGGCTGACAAACTGCCGGCGGACACAGGCATTCCAGGCCTCGTCAGCTACGAGGCCTGGATAGGCCGTCAAGCCAACACTTACCAGTGGCCGGTCTTTGATGAAAACTCTGCCTCCAGCATGTGCTACACCAGCGGCACCACCGGCAACCCCAAAGCGGCCTTGTACAGCCACCGCTCCACAACGCTGCATGCCTACGCCGCAGCCTTGCCGGATGTGATGAGCCTGTCGGCGCGTGATGCTGTCTTGCCCGTGGTGCCCATGTTTCATGTCAACGCCTGGGGCATTCCGTACTCTGCCTCGCTCACTGGCACCAAGTTGGTTTTCCCCGGGCCGGCGCTGGACGGCAAGTCGATTTACGAGTTGATCGAGGCCGAAAAAGTCACCTATGCCGCCGGCGTTCCCACCGTCTGGCAAATGCTGCTGGGCCACATGAAGCCGGCCGGCCTGAAGTTTTCAACCCTCAAGCGAACGGTGATTGGCGGTTCGGCCTGCCCGCCGGCCATGATCGCTGCCTTCAACGACGACTATGGGGTGGAGGTACTGCACGCCTGGGGCATGACAGAAATGAGCCCGCTGGGCACCTTGTGTACGCTCAAAAACAAGCACCAGGACCTGCCCGAAGCCGACCAGATGAAGATCCGCCTAAAGCAAGGGCGCTCAATTTTTGGCGTTGACATGAAAATTGTTGATCCCGATGGCAATAACTTGCCCTGGGACGGTAAAACCTTTGGCGACCTGCATGTCAAGGGGCCGTGGGTGGTGCGGGCGTACTTCAAAGGCGAGGGCGGGGACCCGCTTGTCAACGGCTGGTTCCCCACGGGCGACGTGGCCACCATCGACCCCGACGGCTACATGCAGATCACCGACCGCAGCAAGGACGTGATCAAGTCGGGCGGCGAATGGATCAGCTCGATTGACGTTGAAAACATCGCCGTGGCCCACCCCGCCGTGGCAATGGCCGCCTGCATTGGCGTGGCGCACCCCAAGTGGGACGAGCGGCCCATCATCGCGGTGGTCAAAAAGCCGGGCACCGAGCTCAGCCGCGAAGAATTGCTCAAGTTTTACGAGGGCAAGACCGCCAAATGGCAGATCCCCGACGATGTTGTCTTTGTGGACGCCATTCCGATTGGGGCGACCGGCAAGATGCTTAAAACCAAACTGCGTGAGACGCTTAAGGACTACAAGCTGCCTTAAGTTGCATCCATGCCTGCACAGTCCTTGCAGCGGCCGTACAGCGTGAGGTCATGGTTCTCGACCGTGAAGCCCGAAGGTGCCAACCTGGACATGTCACCCGGACAAGCGTGCACATCAAAGACCCGTTGGCACTTTTTGCACTGAAAGTGGTGATGGTGTTTATGGCCGGCGATTTCAAATCGCGGGTTGTCACCCGGCAGGCGCACCTCTGTCAGGACTTCTTCTTCCACCAGGGATTTGATGTTCCGGTAGACGGTCGCAATGCCCATGCCTGGGACCTCGGTTTGAGCAGCGTCCAAAACCTCCTGTGCTAGCAGGGGGCGTTTTGCCACTGCTATGACGTCTCGGATGGCTGTTCGCTGTCTGGTGTTTCTTTCCATTCTTTGAGCTTAACTGAGTTGCAAGCTATTGCTTTTAATTGATAATGCCATATCATTATCATCTTAATCCAAGCAATTTCAATCAAAAAAAGGAAGCACGAGCATGAGCATCAAACATCACAATATCACCCGCAGCGCCATGCTGGTGCTGGCCCTGACCGCCAGCGGCGCAAGCCACGCGGATGGTGATCATGGCTGGGAGTTTGGCGCCGTGCTGGACGCGGGCATGAGCTCAAAACCGCTGGCCGTCGGCACGCGTGACAAAGGCTTGCAATTGGGCCATAGCGACTTGTCGCTGTCGGGACCACTTGGCAAGAACTTCCAAGGACAGCTGACAGCCACCTTCGAAACAGAAGGCGGTCAATTGCAAAAAACGATCGAAGAAGCGTGGTTGGAGACCAAGGCCTTGCCCTATGGTCTGCAAGCACGCGGAGGACGATTTGCCTCGCAAATCGGTTACCTGAACCAGCAGCATCCGCATGCAGACGATTTTGTAGAGCGCCCTTTGCTCTACCGCGCGTTTTTTGGCGGTCATTGGAACGATGACGGCTTACGACTGAACTGGACCGCACCGACCAACATGTACCTGATGCTGGGCATGGAAGGCTTTCGCGGCAAACGCTATGTCGGTGAGGTGGCCAATACCCCGGGCACGGTGGGTATGACAAGCTGGGTCGCCAAGATGGGCGATGACCTGAGCCGCTCGCAAAGCTGGCAACTGGGTTTGTCGCACATTCGAAATGAACGCGAAGCTCTGGTGGAAGAACACGTCCCGGGAGAAGCGCACGCGCATGCGCATGGCGCCCAATTCACTGGCGGCAAGACCTGGATGATGGATGCCACCTGGAAATGGGCCCCGCAAGGCAATAACCGGGACCAGCAGGTTCGGCTGACTTTTGAAACTGCCCGCGTCTACGCCCACAACACCGATGAATCTGGCGACATGCACCGCGCCCAAGCACTGGCGCTGGCCTGGCGCTTGAACCCGAACTGGGAAGTCGGTGCGCGAACCGACTGGCTGCGCGTGAATGCGCCGGACGATGAATCCCGTTTGCGCGAGCACGCTCTGATGCTGGCCTGGAAGCCTTCGCACATGCAGACGCTTCGCTTGCAGTACAGCACCCAGCGCGGCGCCACCGGTGATGCGTTCCTGGACGCCAGCAAACGTTCTGTCCAGCTGCAGTATGTGCTGGCCTTTGGAGCCCACGGTGCGCATTCGTTCTGAAGCGCGTTGCCGGGAAGCCGGCCTGCGGACTGTGTCGGGCGCCTTGTTGCTCGTGTTGTTGTGCGGCTTGATGGCCGGCCCGGCAGCGGCCTTTACCGTGTTTACCTGTGAACCTGAATGGGCTGCGCTGACCCGGGTGATGTTGCCCAACGCCCGGGTGCATGTGGCAACGCATTCCGAGCAAGACCCGCACCACATCGAGGCCAGGCCGGCACTGATTGCCCAGTTGCGCCAGGCCGATTTGGCGGTTTGCACCGGTGCCTCGCTGGAGGCGGGCTGGTTGCCCAAGCTCCTACAGCGGTCCGGCAACGCCCGCGTGCAGGACGTGCTGTTTGCCTCCGACCATGTCAACATGATCGACCCGCAACCGGGTGCCATCGGAACGCCTTGGGCGGGTGATGTGCATGCCGAAGGCAACCCGCACGTTCATCTGGATCCACGAAACTTGTTGCTGGTGGCCAATGCACTGGCTGTCAGATTGCAAGTGCTGATCCCCATGCAGAAAGCGGCCATCGAGAAACGCCGCGCCACCTTTGAAGTGCGCTGGAAAAGCCAGCTGACCCAGTGGCAGCAGCGCGCCATGCCCCTGCGCGGGCGGCAGGTGGCGGCGCAGCACACCACTTTTGGTTACCTGTGGGACTGGCTGGGCATCAAACAGACAGCCGACCTGGAACCCAAGCCCGGCATGGCGCCCACGCCCGGCCACTTGCAGCGCCTACTTGCCGGCCTGCAGCCCAAACCGCCGATGGCCGTGGTGGTGGCCAGTTACCAGGATGCGCGGCCGGGCAAATGGCTTACGGCTCAGCTGGGCAGCGGTGTGCCTCTGCTGGTGTTGCCGGCCACTGTGGCCGAGGACGCCGACGCCGAAGACCTGCTGCGCTGGATGGACAGCTTATTGAGCAGCTTGCTCGGCGTGGCCCTGCAATGAGTCTCGATGCCTGGTTTTGGAGTCCGGTGCTGGCCTTGTTGGTGGGGGTGCTGGCGCTGGCCCCTCTGGGCGAGCAGGTGCTTGCCCGCGGGGTGGTTTTCATAGATCTGGCCGTGGCGCAGGCTGCCGCTGCAGCGGCCCTGTGGGTGACTGCGCTGGTGAGTCACCCGAACTGGCTGCTTACGCAACTGCTGGCCAGTGCGGGGGCGCTGTTATGCGCCGGTGCGGTGGCCTGGCTGGCCAAGCGCTGGCCCAGTCAGCGCGAGGCGCTGATCGGTTTGCTTTATGTGGTGGGCGCCAGTCTGGCGTTGTTGGGGGCCGGCCAGGACCCGCACGGGCGTGAGCGCCTGAGTCAACTGCTGGCTGCGGATGTGCTGTGGGCCGGCTGGGCCCAGGTGGCGGTGCTGGCCGGCTGCGTGGTGCTGGTCGCGTTGGCGGGAAAGCACTTGTTGCGCGATGGGTTTTTCTATCCAGCCTTTGCTATCGTGGCCAGCATGGTAGTTCCGGTGCTCGGCTTGTTTGTGGTGTTTGCAGCGCTGATCGTGCCTGCGCTCTGGCAACGCGCCGGTTGCGGCCGCATGATGTCCTGGCTGGGTACATATGCAGCCTGTGCCGGCGGCCTGACTGCTTCCTGGGTGTTGGATGTGCCCAGCGGCCCTGCGGTCGCGCTGGCCTTGTCTGCCTTTGGCGCACTCAGTGCGTTGCGACGCCCGGCTCGGCCGCAAGCCTGACAAAAATTAGCCTCTGGCGTGAAAGCGCTAGGTGCATTCCCTGAGTGAAACTATTTTTTTCCCAACTAACATTTAAGTTCAAATTTAAAATCTTTTCAGGAGACATTCATGCGCAGTAGAAACAGCTTCCCGCGTCGTCATCTGGCTCTGATGGCGATGGCATCAGGCCTGCTGCTGGCCGGCTTGGCCCAGGCCCAGGCGCCGGCCAAACCTGCTTCGGCCAAACCGGCTCCGGCCAAGGCCGCTGCGCCCGCAGGTCCGCTGACCGGTCAGGTGGTCAAGATGGTCCGCATCGACGCGCAAACCGGCTTGCTCGGCCCCGTGGGTGTGAGCCAGCTCAAGGGCTACCAGTTCTTTGCTGAAAAATTCAGCGGCGCGGGCAACCCGTCCGGCGTCAAGTTTGAAGTCACCGGCATGGACAACAAGCTCAGCCCGACAGAGAGCCTGAACGCCCTGAAAGCCGCCATCGACCAGGGCGTGCGCTACATCATTCAAGGCAATGGATCGTCGGTGGCGCTGGCGCTGTCGGACGCCATCACCAAGCACAACGAGCGCAACCCCGGTAAGGAAGTGATCTTTCTGAACGACTCTGCGGTAGACCCTGACCTGACCAACAGCAAGTGCAGCTACTGGCACTTCCGTTTTGACGCTGACACGACCATGAAAATGGAGGCCATGTCGAGCTTCATCACCGACCAGAAAGACATTAAGAAGGTGTACATCCTGGGGCAGAACTACTCGCACGGCGTGCAAGTGGCCAAGTACGCCAAAGAAACTCTGGCACGCAAGCGGCCTGACATCCAGGTTGTGGGTGAAGACCTGCACCCGCTGGCGCAAACGCGTGACTTCGCGCCCTACATAGCCAAAATCAAGGCTGCCGGCGCAGACACAGTGATCACCGGCAACTGGGGCTCTGACTTGTCCCTGCTGGTCAAAGCGGCCAACGAAGGCGGCTTCACGGGCAAGTTCTTTACCTACTATGCGGGCGTCACTGGCACACCGACGGCGCTGGGCGCTAACGGCGCCGGCCGCGTCTACCAGATCGGCTACAACCACTACAACATGGGCGGGCAGATGGACAAGTGGATGAACGAGTTCAATGCCAAGTACAAGGACGACTTCTACACGGGTTCCACCATCCGCATTTTTGAAACTCTGGGTGCGGCCATGGCCAAAGCCAAATCGACAGACCCGGTCAAGGTGGCCGCTGCACTCGAGGGCATCCGCGTTCAAAGCTTTAACGGCGAAGTCGAGATCCGCAAGGCCGACCACCAGTTGCAGCAGCCCTTGTACATGACGGTTTGGCAAAAAGCCGGCGGCAAATACCCTTACAGTCCAGAGAACACCGGCATGACACTGGTCCCCCTCAAGGAGTACCCGAACTACATTTCGAGCACGCCCACCAGCTGCCAGATGAAGCGCCCATCCTGATTTAATTCAGGACGCCAGCAGGAGCCCGAACGGGGTGCCGTGTCGGGCTCTTTTATTGGCGCCAGAATTTCCGACATACGAAGAAGGTCATCAGGAATGGAATTTTTCATCATCTCGATGCTCAATGGTCTGAGCTACGGGCTGCTGCTTTTCATGCTCAGCTCAGGACTGACGCTGATTTTCAGCATGATGGGTGTACTCAATTTTGCGCATGCGAGTTTTTACATGCTGGGCGCCTACATCGGCTACAGCATTTCGCGTTTCACCGGCTTTTGGCCGGCACTGCTGCTGGCACCACTTGCTGTGGGAGTGTTGGGTGCGCTTTTTGAACGAGTTTTTTTGCGTCGTGTGCACAAATTTGGTCATGTGCCGGAGCTTCTCATCACCTTTGGCATGTCGTACGTGATCATTGAGCTCGTGCAACTGGTATGGGGCCGCATTACGCTGGAGTTCAAGCCGCCTGAATCCTTGCAAGGGCCTGTTTTTACGTTGGTCAATGACGGTGTCAAAGGCATCAGCTTGCTGTGGGGCGCAGCGCCCGCCGATGTCTGCAGCGCCGCCGATGCGGCTGTGCGTGTGGTGTGCTCGCCTTTTCCGGCCACCCGCGGCTTCATGATGCTGGTGGCGCTGGTAATGCTGGGTGCTGTCTGGCTGATGCTGACGCGCACGCGTATCGGTCTGGTGATTCAGGCTTCGCTGACGCACCCCGAAGCCGTCCAATCACTGGGGCACAACGTTCCCCGGGTCTTCATGCTGGTGTTTGGTGCCGGTTCTGCCTTGGCCGGTCTGGCCGGCGTGATTGGCGGCAGCACTTTTCTGACTGAGCCGGCGATGGCGGCCGCCGTAGGCTCGGTTATTTTTGTGGTGGTGGTGGTCGGCGGTTTGGGTTCGCTGTCTGGCGCGTTTTTAGCCTCAATCCTGATTGGCGTGTTGCAGACTTTTGCCGTGGCCATGGACCATTCCTTGGTCAGCCTGGCACAACAATGGGGTCTGAGCCTGGGGCCTGCCAGCTTAGACAACTCCTACCTCAAGCTCACCCTGGCGCAGGTCGCACCCATCTTGCCCTATCTTTTTCTGGTGCTGATATTGATCTTCAGGCCGCGTGGCTTGTTGGGTAAGCGGGAAGGCTGATCCTGTGAACAGCCATTACGAATACAAACCAGCCAACGTCGGGCGCTGGTTGATCTGGACCCTGTTTGCCCTGGTGCTGGCAGGTGTGCCGCATATTTTCACAAGCGGTTTGGGCACCACGGTTCTCACGCAAATGGGCATTGCCATCATCGCTTGCCTGTCCTACAACATACTGCTGGGGCAGGGCGGCATGCTCAGCTTTGGCCATGCGGTCTACACCGGTCTGGGTGCTTTTTTGACCATGCATGCTCTCAACCGCATTGGTGAAGGTCTGCCGTTGCCGGTGTCACTGTTGCCCTTGGTCGGGGGTCTTGCGGGCATTGGCTTTGCGGTGTTGTTCGGTTATGTCAGTACGCGCAAGTCAGGCACCACCTTTGCCATGATCACTTTGGGTTTGGGTGAGCTGGTGTTTGCCTTGTCACTCATGATCCCGGAGTTTTTTGGCGGCGAGGGCGGTGTTTCGGGCAACCGTGTTGTCGGGCCAGTGCGTGCGGGCATCAGCTTTGGCCCGCCGCTACAGGTTTACTACTTGATTGCGGTCTACACATTTTTGTCAGTGGCGGCCATGTTCGCTTTCACGCGCACGCCGCTGGGTCGGATGCTGAACGCGGTGCGTGACAACCCGGAGCGGGTCGAGTTTGTGGGCTACAACACCCGCATGGTCCGCTACATCGCTTTTATCCTGGCCGGTTTTTTTGCCGGTATTGCGGGTGGCTTGGGTGCTTTGAACTTTGAAATTGTGACGGCCGAAGTGGTGGGCACAGCTCGTTCCGGGGCTTATTTGCTCTTTACTTTTTTGGGCGGAGCGACCTTCTTTTTCGGCCCCATCATTGGCGGAATTTTGATGGTGCTGGCGTTTGTGCTCTTGTCTGAATTCACCAAAGCCTGGCTTTTGTACCTGGGCCTGATCTTCATTTTCATGGTCATGTACGCACCCGGCGGTATTGCCAGCCTGATCATGATGAACCTTCGCCTGGCCAAATACGGGCGGTTGCGTCAAATCTGGGTCAGCTACCTGGGTCTGGGTGTCTGCGCTCTGGTTATTCTGACTGGCGCGGCGGTCTTGATTGAGATGGTTTACCACTTGCAACTGGGCAGCGCTGTGGGCCCGCAACTGCTCTTTTTAGGTATTCCCTTCAATGCAGGTGACATGAACAGCTGGTTCGGTTCTGTCTTTGTCATGCTGACCGGTTTGGGCTTGTTTGAACTGCTGCGCAGGCAGTACTTGCGGGAGTGGAGTGATATTCAAGAGCGCATCGAAGAAGACACAAAAGGCCAGGGTCTCTTATGAGCCAGATCGCTGCGAACTTCTCACTCGAGCTCAAAGACCTGCGCAAGAGCTTTGGTAAAACAGAAATCATCCGCGGCGTCAGCCTGGCTGTGCGCCCCGGTGAGCGGATTGGCATCATCGGGCCCAACGGCGCCGGCAAGTCGACCTTGTTCAACTTAATCAGCGGCCGCTTTGCGCCCAGCAGCGGTCAAGTGCTGCTCAATGGTCAGCGCATTGACGGCCAACAACCCTATGAGATCAACCGGGCAGGACTGAGCCGCAGCTTCCAGATCACCCATGTTTTTCCCAAGCTCAGCGTGTTTGAAAACCTGCGCTGTGGCCTGCTTTGGAGCATGGGCTACAAGTACAGCTTCTGGAAGTTTCTGGCCGATCTGAAGGATGCGAATGAACGCACCTTGGAGTTGATGAGCATGATCAAGCTGGACAAAAAACGCGACATGCTGGCCGCCAATCTCACCTATTCAGAGCAGCGTGCACTAGAGATCGGCATCACGATTGCAGGGGGTGCTCCCGTCATTTTGCTGGATGAACCTACCGCCGGCATGAGCCGCAGCGAAAGCAGAGATTTTGTCCGCTTGATCAAAGAGGTCACTGTCGGCAAGACCTTATTGACTGTCGAGCATGACATGGGCGTGGTGTTCGGCCTGGCCGACAAGATTGCCGTCGTGGTTTACGGCGAGGTGATTGATTTTGACTTGCCCGACAATGTGCGCGCCAATCCGCGCGTTCAAGAGGCTTACCTGGGCTCGACGGTTGCTGATGCGCAGAGCGGGGGGCACTGAGCATGCTCAAAGTTGACAACTTACAGGCCTT
>CAMBWM010000074.1 GCA_945871335.1 Polaromonas sp. YR568
ACGGTGGCAGAGTTACGGCCGCCGCGGCTGTATTCGGTTTTCAGCACGACCATCGGGTCCTTGCCGTGCATGATGACGTTTCCGGCGCGGATTTCTTGAGCGATTTTCATAAAAATGTGAAGTTAGGGCCGCAGCGGGCGATGCTTGAGTGATGCGGCAAGTTAGGGGTGCCATGCGTCAGTATGAACAGAGCGCCAATTCCCCGAAAGCCCTTGATTTTAGCGGTTTTTAGCCACGAACTTGAGCAAGCTGTCGCTGAGCGCGTCTTGCGCCAGCAGCCTGGCCCGTGCGGCGCGGGTTTGGTCCTGCCAATCGGCCAGTGCGCCGGCATCCACCTCAGGCAGCTTCTGGCTGCTGTCGTTCCAGGCGGCATGAAAGTTTTGCGCAGCGCCTGTAAGCTGGTTTTGCTGTAAAAAAGCTGTTAATTTAAGCAGATGTACGTCGTCTTGCTGAGGGTAAATCTGCCAGACAAAAGGCTTGCCCGTCCATAGTGCGCGCAGCACCGAGTCTTCGCCGCGCACAAAATTTATGTCGCAAGCCCACAGCAGCTTGTCATAGTCCTGCTGGCTCAGCCAGGGTAAGCAGGTTGTACGCAGCCCCGGGCTATCGAGCGGGCAGTTCGCCTCAGCCATTGCCGCTTTCACAGCCTCTGCGCTGCGACCGGGCGTGACCAGAAGCTCCACAGGACGGCCGGCCAAGCCCCGGGCCGACCACTGCCGCAGCAGCGCGGCCAGCGCCGGTGGCTCATAGCAAAGCATGGACACCCGCAGCGGCGAAGCGCTTCCCGGCGCTCCGACTTGCAGGCCCAGGCTTTGCAACCAGCTCCCGGCTTCATTGGCTTCAAAGGCCGTCATGCGCTCGATCAGGTCCGGCTCTCGCATCAAGCCGCCGGTTTGGGGTGTGAAGCCGGGATAAAAAAACCACTTGCTGCAGCCCGCGGCCGGTCCGTGCTGCACCGGAGAGGGCAGGGCATGGCTGCGCGCCACATAGGCTTCAGCCGACAGGTATTCGAGGTTGAGCCAACAGCGCCCGGAAACCGGACTGGTTTGGCCGGGCAAGGGTGCTGCTAGCCAGGCGCTTAGAAATTGCGGGGGTATCTCGCAGCCAAAGGCTTCTACCAGCACCTCCCCCGGATTGGCCTGCAGCAGGGCAGCCAGCGCGTCGGCGTCTTCAGCCTGGCGCCATGGCAGCACCGTCACGCCTGGCGCGCCCAGTGGCGCCATCCAGCGCAGGGCAGACGCATCGTCCACCCACAAGCGCACCGTTTGCCCGCGTGCGGCCAGGTCGGCGCTCAGGCGCCAGCTGACGCCAATGTCACCAAAGTTGTCGATGACTTTGCAAAAAATGTCCCATTGCAGGCGGCTATTCATCGCAGGATTGTCCACAATACGGACATCGCCCACCAAAGCCCCTGAACGGACCCGGCGCGCCCACACCATGACCCAGCCCCACGAATTTGACCCCCAACTGCTCAGTGAAGTCGCTGCGCTGCCCGCCATGCCCGGGGTTTACCGCTACTTTGACGCTGAAGGCGCTGTGCTTTATGTGGGCAAGGCGCGCAACCTGAAAAAACGCGTCAGCACTTACTTTCAAAAAAGCCATGGCGGCACCCGCATCGGCCTGATGGTCACGCGCATTGCCCGCATGGAAACCACAGTGGTGCGCTCAGAAGCTGAAGCCTTGCTGCTTGAAAACAACCTGATCAAGACGCTCAACCCGCGCTTTAATATTTTATTCAGGGACGACAAAAGTTACCCTTATCTCAAGCTGACAGCAGCGCAAGCACCAGTCGCCAAGGCCCCAGCCGGGCCTGCGCCTGCCGCTGCTGCGGCCACAGCTTTCACCCGCATGGCTTACTACCGCGGCGCTACCGAAAAAAAGCACCATTACTTTGGCCCCTATCCCAGCGCCTGGGCGGTCAAAGAAACCATGCTGCTCCTACAAAAAGTTTTTCGCCTGCGTAACTGTGAAGACACGGTGTTCAACAACCGCACCCGGCCTTGCCTGCTCTACCAGATCAAGCGCTGTTCTGCGCCCTGCGTGGGCCACATCAGCGCTGAAAATTACGCGCAAGATGTTGCCAACGCTGAGCGTTTTTTGCGCGGTCAAACTCAAGAGATCGTCACCGAGCTCGAGCGAAAAATGCAGCACCACGCCGGCCTGCTTGAGTTTGAGCTGGCGGCCGAGCTGCGCAACCAAATTGCAGCGCTCTCGAAAATCATGCATCAGCAGTCCATGGAATTGGGCGGCAAAAACGCTGACGTTGACGCCGACATCCTGGCCGTCAAGTTGCATGGGGGTAAAGCCTGCGTCAACCTGGCCATGGTACGCGGCGGCCGGCACCTGGGTGATCGACCTTACTTCCCCAGTCACGTGCAAGACGCCAGCGAACTGGCCGCGCTGCAGACTGACGACGCAGCGAGTGAAGCTGCCAAGTCTGTGGAGTCTATGGTGCTCGAAGCCTTTATTGCCCAGCACTACCTCGACGTGCCCGTGCCAGCCACGCTGATCTGCAGTGCGCCGGTCGACAAACTGCTGATCCGTGCGCTGTCTGCGCAAAGCGGTGTCAAGCTCGCCGCCATTCACCAGCCACGCGAGCAGCGCCGCATCTGGCTGGACATGGCGCAAAAAAATGCCGACCTGCAACTGGCACGCTTGCTGGCAGAAGAAGGCTCGCAACAATCGCGCACTCGGGCCCTGGCTGAAGCACTTGACATGCCGCTAGAAAAACTCGACACCCTGCGCATTGAGTGCTTTGACATTTCTCACACCGCGGGGGAATCCACCCAGGCCTCTTGCGTGGTGTTTGAGGCGCACAAAATGCAAAACGCACAATACCGACGCTACAACATTGACGACATCACCCCCGGTGACGACTACGCCGCCATGCGCCAGGTGCTGCTGCGCCGCTACACCAAGCTGGCCGAAGCGGCCCGCCACAACGAGGCCCGACTGCCCGACCTGGTGCTGGTCGATGGCGGCAAGGGCCAGGTGTCGATGGCGCGTCAGGTTTTTGAAGAGTTGGGCCTGGACCTCGGGCTGATCGCCGGCGTCGAAAAAGGCTTAGGCCGCAAAGTCGGCTTGGAAGAGTTGGTATTTGCCGACGGACGCGAGAAAGTGCAGCTCGGAAGTGAGTCGGCCGCCTTGATGTTGATTGTGCAAATTCGCGACGAAGCGCACCGTTTTGCCATCACCGGCATGCGGGCTCGTCGCGCCAAGGTACGGGTGGGCAGCAGCAAGCTCGAAGACATTGCCGGTATAGGCCCCAAAAAACGCGCCAGCTTGTTGCAGCGCTTCGGAGGTATTCGCGGCGTGGCCTCGGCCAGTGCCCAAGATATAGCCACCGTCGAGGGCATTTCGCGAGAGCTCGCTGACGAAATTTACCGCGCCTTGCACTGAGCGCAATCGCCGATTCGGCGGCCTATACCGTTCATCCAGCAGCCCAAGCCAAGACTCATGCCAAAATCAAGCCATGTTTCTGACCATTCCCACCATCATGACTTGGACCCGCATCGTGGCGATCCCATTGATAGTAGGGGTGTTTTACATCGACTTACCCGAGCCCAGCCGCAACCTGATTGCCACAGTCTTGTTTGTGTTGTTTGCCGCCACCGACTGGCTGGACGGCTTTTTGGCCCGCAAACTCAACCAAATTTCTTCTTTCGGCGCTTTCCTGGACCCGGTGGCCGACAAGTTTCTGGTGTGCGCATCCTTGCTGGTGCTGGTGCAATTGCAGCGGGCCGACGTGTTTGTGGCGCTCATTATCATCGGGCGTGAAATCGCGATTTCGGCCCTGCGTGAGTGGATGGCCCAGATTGGCGCCACCAAAAGTGTGGCCGTGCACATGCTCGGCAAACTCAAGACCACTGTGCAGATGATCGCCATCCCATTTTTGCTTTACCACGGCACGCTGTTCGGCGTCATTGACACACAACTCTGGGGCACTTGGCTGATCTGGATTTCAGCGGTACTGACGGTGTGGTCCATGGTTTATTACTTGCAAAAAGCCATCCCCGAAATCCGCGCTCGCACCAAATGAGCGCTGCCCCTAGCGCCAGCGGGCAAACCGCGGCAAGCCTTTGGCTGCGTGCCATGCCCATGGTATTTGTGTTGATCTGGAGCACTGGCTTCATCGTCGCCAAGTTCGGCTTGCCCTACGCACCGCCTTTGACATTTCTGGCATGGCGTTACGGCTTTTCTATCGTCTGCTTTCTGGTCTGGATACAACTCTGCGGCGCGGTCTGGCCGCAGCGCGGCACTCAGTGGCTGCACCTGGCTGTGACCGGCTCCCTGATGCACGCAGGCTACCTGGGCGGCGTCTGGGTGGCGGTCAAAGCCGGCATGGGCTCCGGCCTGGCGGCCTTGATAGTCAGTTTGCAGCCAGTGCTCACGGCGGTCTGGGTGTCGCAATGGGCCGGGCAGGGCGCTGCGCCCCAGCAAGTCAGTCGCCGGCAGTGGCTGGGCCTGGCACTGGGTCTGGGCGGTTTGCTGTTGGTGGTCTGGCGCAAGCTGGGTGCGGGCAGTGAGGTCAGTGGGCTGACCTTGGGCGCTGCAGTCTTTGCGCTTCTAAGCATCACGGCCGGTACGCTTTACCAAAAACACTTTATGCAGCCCACAGACGTGCGCACCGCCAACGTGATCCAGTTAGCCGCCGCGCTGCTCGTGACGCTGCCGCTGACGCTGTTAGAGACCGAAGCCATCGCTTGGAACGGCGCGTTCATAGGCGCCATGGCCTGGGCGGTGCTGGCGCTTACCCTGGGCGGCAGCTCCTTGCTTTACCTGCTGATTCAGCGCGGCGCGGCCACGGCGGTCACCAGCTTGCTTTACCTGGTGCCACCTAGCACGGCCCTCATGGCTTGGGTGTTATTTAACGAAGAAATCACCTTTGCTACGCTGCTGGGTACCGTCATCACAGCCATTGGCGTTAGCCTCGTGGTGCGGCCGGCCCGGGTGTCCCAACCGAACGCCTTGTAATAAAACTAATTTCAACCTGAAGGAAACACCATGAAACCCAACACCGGTAAAAAAAGAATTGCTGTCATTCCTGGCGACGGTATCGGCAAAGAAGTTATGCCCGAAGGTGTGCGCGTGATGGAGGCGGTTGCCACCAAGTTCGGCATTGACCTGCAGTTTGACCACTTCGATTTTTCGAGCTGGGACTACTGCGAAAAACACGGCCAGATGATGCCCGACAACTGGAAAGACCTGGTCGGCGGTCATGACGCCATTTATTTCGGCGCTGTAGGCTGGCCCGAGAAAATTGCGGATCACGTTTCCCTTTGGGGGTCGCTGCTGCTGTTCCGTCGCGAGTTTGACCAATATATCAACCTGCGCCCGGCCCGGCTGATGCCCGGCATCATCGCGCCCGTGGTTCGGCGTGACGGTAGCGCGCGCCAGCCCGGTGAGATTGACTTTTACATCGTGCGCGAAAACACCGAAGGTGAATACTCCAGCATCGGTGGACGCGCCTTCCCCGGCACCGAGCGCGAATTTGTTTTGCAGCAGTCAGTTTTTTCACGCATCGGCGTAGACCGCGTACTCAAGTTTGCTTTTGAGCTGGCCATGACCCGGCCTAAAAAACACCTGACCAGCGCCACGAAGTCAAACGGCATTTCTATATCGATGCCCTATTGGGACGAGCGCGTCGAGGAAATGGCCAAGGGCTACCCTGATTTGCGGCTGGACAAATTTCACATCGACATCCTGACAGCGCACTTCGTTCAGCGCCCGGACTTCTTTGACGTAGTGGTCGCCAGCAACTTGTTTGGAGACATACTCAGTGACCTGGGCCCGGCGTGCACCGGCACCATCGGCATTGCGCCCAGTGCCAACCTCAACCCCGAGCGTAAGTTCCCTTCGCTGTTTGAACCGGTCCACGGCTCGGCCCCCGACATTGCCGGCCGCAACATTGCCAACCCCATCGGGCAGATCTGGTGCGGCGCCATGATGCTGGAGTTTTTGGGCCACAAAGAAGCGCATGACGCAGTGCTGGCCGCCATCGAAAAAGTACTCTCTCCGGGGAGCGGCGCACCCCGCACCCCGGACCTGGGCGGCACCGCCGGCACCGCAGACGTGGGCAAAGCCATTGCGGCGGCACTTTAAGAAACGTGCGCTAAGCCAGCTGTTAACACGGGTGGCAAGGCGGCGCAATAGGGTTTGGGCGAGGTCTTTCGGCTGCAAAGAGGCTTAGAATCCGCCTCCCACCACCTGATAAAACGGGTCGGTACAGATTCAGTGCTGATTGCATTTTGCTGTTACATAAGCCCTATTTGCGTACAAATTAACTCCTTAGCTACTAGGCGGACCCCTTGAATAAATCTGAATTAATTGACCACATTGCTCAGCAAGCCGACATTTCTAAAGCTGCCGCTTCCCGCGCCCTTGAGGCCGCCATCGATGCCATCACTGACACTTTGAAAAATGGTGACAGCGTTTCGCTGGTCGGTTTCGGCACTTTTGTCGCCACAGAACGCGCGGCCCGCACCGGTCGCAACCCCCGTACCGGCGTTACGATTAAAATCGCGGAAGCCAAAGTTCCGAAGTTCCGTCCGGGCAAAGCCCTGAAGGACGCATTGAACTGATGCAGAAGAAATAAGAAGTTAGAAGTGGGGTGCTTAGCTCAGTTGGTAGAGCAGCGCCCTTACACGGCGTAGGTCGGCGGTTCGAGCCCGTCAGCACCCACCAATAACTTGGAAGACGGCGAACAAAGCAGTTCGCCTTTTTTTCGCGCATTGCTTCAAGGTCAGTGGTCAACAGCCAGGTCGATAAACAGGAATTCCCAGATGTTTGATTTCATTCGCAAGCACACCAAAGTAACGATGTGGCTGCTGTTTTTGCTGATCGTTCCCTCCTTTGTTTTGCTGGGCATGAACGACCACACCCGCACTACAGGGACTGCCGCTGTGGCCCAGGTAGATGGTCGCGAAATCACCCAGGCTGAATGGGACGCAGCGCACCGCAACGAAATCGACCGACTGCGTGCCTCTATGCCATCACTGGACATCAAGCTGCTGGACTCGCCCGAAGCGCGCTACGCCACGCTGGAGCGTCTGGTCAGCGAGCGCGTGATGGCGGCTGCCGCCGACAAGCTTTACCTGGGTGCCAGCGATCAGCGCTTAGCCCGTGAATTGCAGAACAACCCTCAAATTGCAGCGCTGCGCAAGCCCGACGGCTCGCTCGACATGGAACGCTACCGCCTGCTGGTTGGCAGCCAGGGCATGAGCCCCGAGATGTTTGAAGCAAAAGTGCGTTCTGATCTGTCTACCCGTCAGGTCATGACCGGGGTAGCCGCCACCGGCTTTCCTTCACCCGCTGTAGCTGACTCGGCGCTCAATGCCTATTTTGAAAAGCGCGAGTTGCAACTGGCCCGTTTCAATCCGGCCGACTACGCCGCCAAACTCAGCGCTACTGACGCCGATCTCGAGCAGTACTACCAGTCCAATCTCGCCTTGTTCCGCGCCCCCGAGCAAGCCAGCATTGAGTACGTGGTTCTGGACGCTGATGCCGTGGGTAAAACCATCACGCTCAACGAGTCAGACGTCAAAACCTACTACGAGCAAAACGTCCAACGCATGAGCGGCGCAGAAGAGCGCAGGGCCAGCCATATTCTGCTCAACGCACCGAAATCCGCACCGGCGGCTGAGCGTGAAGCAGCCAAAACAAAAGCCGCCCAGTTACTGGCGGCTGCGCGCAAAACGCCAGACAGCTTTGCTGAGCTGGCCCGCAAAAACTCGCAAGACACAGGCTCTGCCGCTAAAGGTGGCGACCTCGACTTCTTTGGTCGCGGCGCCATGGTCAAGGTCTTTGAAGACACTGCTTTTACGCTGAAAAAAGGCGAGATCAGCGACGTTGTCGAAAGCGACTTCGGCTTTCACATCATCCGCCTGACCGACATCAAAGCCCCCAAGCAACGCAGCTTTGAAGAAATTCGCCCTGAGATCGAGGCCGATTTGAAAAAGCAGCAAATGCAGAAAAAATTTGCTGAATCTGCCGAGCTCTTTACCAACGGCGTTTACGAGCAAGCCGAAAGCCTCAAGCCCGTGGCCGACCGATTGAAGCTGGAGATCCGTAGCGCCGCCAATGTCAGCCGCAATCCCGCGGCCGACGCCAAAGGTGTTCTGGCCAGCCCTAAGTTTTTGAGTGCCCTGTTTTCTGCCGATGCGCTAGAAAAAAAGCGCAACACCGAAGCCATTGAAGTCGGCCCCAACCAGCTGGCTGCCGGGCGCATCAGCCAGTACACACCGGCCAAGGCCCTGCCGCTGACGGATGTTAAAGACCGCGTGCGCGCCCTCTGGCTGGCCAGTCGCAGTGCCGAAGAAGCCCGCAAAGACGGCGCCGCCAAACTCGCTGCCTGGCAAGCCAACCCGGCCGGCGCTGCTCTGCCGCAAACCCTGGTGGTCTCTCGCACGGCCACCCAAAACCTGCCGCCGCTGTTGCTGGACGCAATATTGCGCGCCGACCCGGCCGCCTTGCCGGCGCTCTCAGGCGTAGACCTTGCCGCACAAGGTTATGCAGTGGTCAAAGTCACCCAAGTGCTGCCGCGTGATCCGCGCGATGAAAACGCCACCCGCCAAGAACGGGCCCAGTACGCCCAGTGGTGGACTGCTGCCGAAAGCCTGGCCTATTACAAGTTCATGCAAGAGCGCTTCAAGGTTGAGATCAAGGTCAGCAAACCCAACGCTTCCCTGGCCTCGGCCGAAGCGGGTAGCAGCCAGGCCGCTACCAAGTAATCGCGCAGAGCGCCTTGCCCTTATAATTTCTAACTTCGGTGGCTGTAGCTCAGTTGGTAGAGTCCAGGATTGTGATTCCTGTTGTCGTGGGTTCGAGCCCCATCAGCCACCCCAATATTCATATAGAAACCCTGCTATCTTTTTGGTAGTGGGGTTTTTCATTTTGTGGTCATGTGAGCGATCTGATCTAGGCCAGTGCGCTGGACGCGTGATGGCCGCTGGTCAAATTCCGCCGCACCCCCGAATGGTCAAATCGGTGCCGGCGTCAACACAGACGGACATTACAGCGATTTCCGAATAAGCCAAATGCAACGGAACTTCTAAAAGTGCCGGACCTGCGGCGTGCCCAGATCCAGGCTGAAGGCCAGGGCATCGAAACTGCTCCGAGTCAACTCCCAACGTCTGCCAGCATGCTCTGGCAGGTCCCACAGATTGTCGAACTCGCCGGGATCCTGCTCGATGTCGAACAGCTCCCCAAAGTTGTGTCCGTGGTACGTGACAAGCTTGTCCCGCCGGGTTCGGAACATCGTAGCGTAGCTGCCCTCAAATTGTCCGACCAGGCCTGGCCGGTTCGGATTGAGGGAGCGGTAATACTCACAGCGTACAAAGTCACGGTGGATATGGGGGTCGGCGCTTCCCGCAAGCAGCGCGGCGAGCGTGCGCCCCTGCATGCTTTTGGGTACCGACAGCCCGCTGGCCTCAAGCAGCGTGGGCGCAATGTCAACTAGTTCCACAAGCGCGTCGCTGACCTGACCCGACTGGTAGTTGCCAGGCCAAGAGAAGATCAGCGGAACCCGCACTAAGCCTTCATAGAAACGGCATCCTTTCAGCAGGAGACCGTGATCGCCCAGGGCCTCGCCGTGGTCGCTGCAGAAGACGACGAGCGTATTCTGGATTTGGCCGCTCTGCTCTAGCGCATCCAGGATATGTCCGACCATCCGGTCAATCATTTCCACCATTGCATAGTACCGGGCTTGGATCTGGCGGCCGTCGAATTCGTCTGGTCGTCTTGCCTCAGTCTGGAAGTCAATTCCAGCCAGTCGAGCCTGCGCCGTCAAGTC
>CAMBWM010000075.1 GCA_945871335.1 Polaromonas sp. YR568
TGGATGCATGGGCTGTGGGTATGCGGTGCGGCTGTGCGTGTGGCCCAGGGCCAGCATGGATTCGGCAATTTTGTAACTCAAAGGGCCCGGGTTGATGACGGGCACGGGCAGGCGGGCTTGCAGGTAGGCGTGGGCCTGGTGCATGGTGGTCGAGCCCAGAATGATCACGTCCGCGCCATCGATCTCAATGGCCTTCATGGCGGCCGCCTCCAGCAGCGGGAAGACCTCGTCTTCTTTGCCCGACAGCAGGGCCTGGTTGTCGGGACTCACCTCGATGGCACGCACCGAAGCGCACTTGTGATGCATGCCCAACTCGTCCAGCGCTTTTTTATACAAAGGCTTCCAGCGGCTGGCCATGGTCAGGATGGAAAAACGATCGCCCAGCATGAGCGCGGTCAGCATGGACACCTTGCCCGGCCCGAACACCGGGATGTCGAGCACCGAGCGCAGGGCCGCCACACCAGAGTCACTCATGGTGTCGATGCACACCGCTGCAAAGCCTTCTGCCTGCGCGCGGCAACCGGCTTCAAAAATAGAGGCGTCAGCCAGCACAAAGTCATGGTGGCTGGAGTAGTTCATCGGGCCAGCCTTGACCGCGCGGTACTCGAAGTGCAGGTCGGGGCCGAACTGCAAACCCTCGAGTTGCTGTTGACGCAGCAGCAGGTTCTCTGGCGACATGGCAAAGGGAACGATGGTCAGGATTTTTTTCATGGGGGTCACGGTTTGATGACACGCTCAGACAGCGCCACGGCTTGTTCAGAAACAGGCATGATGCGCCTTTGATTCAAACCACAAGAGAGTCCTCATGCCTGTTATTTCCATTACCTTGCTACCCGGCTACAGCGCCGAAGCCGAAGAACGCCTGGTCGGGCGCGTGGCCCTGACCGCTCGCTCGGTGATTGCGGCGGCCGCAGCCGGCACCACTGTGTTTGTGAACCACGCCCACACCTACCAGCGCGATGGCCGGGTGTTCTCGAAGGGCGGGCCTGAATGCGCCAATGCCAGCGCGATGGTGCGCCAATTTCTGGCGCTGATGCAAGCGCGCGACTTGGCAGCAGCCAGCGCCCTGCTGGCGCCAGGTTTCGAGATGCACTTTCCCGGCCAACCGGCCATGCATGCGCTGGACGAACTGGTGAACTGGACCCAGGGCCGCTACAGCAGCATCGCCAAAGACTACGAACGCTTTGACGAAAGCTGGGCTGACGGCTTCACGGTGGTGTATTGCTCGGGCACGCTGCGCGGCGTCTGGCTTGACGGCAGTAGTTTTGAGGGCGTACGCTTCATTGACCGGTTTGAAATTGCCGACGGAAAAATCCGCCGGCAAGACGTCTGGAACGATCTGGCAGAAACCTTGGCGCATCGCCCGGCCTAGGCACTCAGGCCTGGGATGCTTTCCAGGCATCCAAGATCTCACCGCCGGTCGCCGCCCACACACCCGGGTGGCGCATGATGTGCGTCAGCGCTTCTTCAAGCGCCCGCATGCGGTAAGGCTGTCCGATCACCCAGGGGTGCAGCGAAATCGCCATGATGCGCCCGCCTGCCGTGGCCGACTCTTTGTAGAGCAGGTCAAATTGGTCGCACAACTGGTCGCGGAAGTCGTCTTCGGTGTGGTGGTTTTGAACCAGGATGGTGTAGTCGTCGATATCGATCGGGTGCGGCATGGCGTGGATTGGCCCGCTGGCCGTGCGCATGGCGTAAGGCATGTCGTCATTGACCCAGTCGCAGACATAGTCCATCCCGGCCGAACCCAGCAAGTCCAGCGTCGCAGCAGACTCTGACTTGGCAGGCGACAACCAGCCGCGCACCGCCTGACCGCTGGCCCGGCGCAGAATATCCAGCGTGGTGTCAATCAGCTTTTTTTCTTCATCGACAGCCAGGCCGCCGTGGTGTAGATGGTCCATGTCCAGGCCATTGGCCATGATTTCCCAACCGCGCTGCGTGCATTCCTTGATGAGCGACGGGTAGCGCACCGCCACCGCGGCATTGACTGCCACCGTGGGCCGGATGCCGTGTTTTTCAAGCGCCTTCATGATGCGGAAAATGCCCACGCGGTTGCCGTAGTCGCGCAAGGTGTAGTGGCGCAGGTCGGGGTATGCGGTCTGCATGGCCCCGGGCGGCTTGAAAGGCACACCCGCCATATTCAGCGGAAACCACTCCAGCGCCGGTACCACCCACAAGGCCACACGAGCTTTCTGGGGCCAGGCCACGGGTTTGCGATCGGGCAGCATCGACCAGTCATAACGCTCATGGTCCATGCCGTAACGGCGCAGCGGGTAGTCGAGGTAGTCTGCCGGTAAAGGCTTGGCGCTGGTGCTCATGGTGCTTCTCCGACGGGGTGGGCTGCCGCTGTGAAAGCATCAAAGTAGTGCTCATTGAAATGCTGGGCGATCTCGCGGCCGGTGGCCAGCCAGACCTTGTCGTGGCCGGCGATGTAGGAAAGCGCTTCTTCAAATGCGGCCATCCGGTAGGGCTGTCCCACCAGATAGGGGTGCAGCGGAATGCACATCACTGTGCCCGAGTGCTCGCCCTCTTCATAAAGGCGGTCAAACTGGCGCTTGAGAATGTCGGCATAGCGCCGTGGCTGCACCAGATTGACGTTGTAGACGATGGTGTCGTTCATCTCCAGCGAATAAGGCACGCTGGTCAGCCGGCCTTGCTTGACCTTGACCGGACCGGGTTGGTCGTCATGAAAGAGGTCACAGATGTAGGTCAGACCCATCTCGGCCACCAAGTCCATGGTGTTGGGCGTGTAGGTCAGCGCCGGGGCCAGCCAGCCGTCGAGCTTTTGACCAGTGTGCTTTTTGATGGTGTCGATCGAGTCTTGGATGACGGCACGCTCTTCTGCTTCTGTCATGCCCATGAGGTAGCGCGTGTTGTAGGTGCCGTGCGAGTAAAACTCCCAGCCGTTGTCGGCGCAAGCCTTGATGACTTCGGGGTGGTGCTCGCACACCGCCACATTGAGCGAGACGCTGCCGCGCACATTGCAACGCTTCATGGCCTCGAGCATGCGCCAGAAACCCGCTCGGTTGCCGTAGTCGCGGTAGGAATAATTGAGCACATCGGGCGCCGGCCGGGCCCAGGGGGCACGGGCCGGGTTGCGCGGCGGGTTGAGCTCGTAGAACTCCACATTGGGCGCCACCCAGAAGGCCACCCTGGCACCGTTAGGCCACTTGATGACCGGACGCTGCGCGTTGTAGGGCAGGTAGTCGTAAAGGGCGGGGTCGCGCATCAAGATTTGGCTCCGGCCGCCGAAGGCACCCGGCGCAGCTGCTCGATGGTCTCGGCCACCGTCAGCACATCGGCGTACTTCAGGCCCATGTCATACAGGTTGGCGAAATGCGGTGACTCGTGCTTGTCGGCCACGCACTCTTCGGGAACGATGGTGCGAAAGCTGCGGGAAATACTGTCCACCACGGTGGCGCGCACGCAACCCGAGGTAGAGCCGCCGGTCACCACGATGGTGTCCACGCCATGAAAGTTGAAGACCGAGCCGAGGTTGGTTTCAAAAAATGCAGACGCCATGCGCTTGTTGATGACGATGTCGCGCTTGTGATCGATCACCAGCCGGTCGTCAAACTCGGAACGGCGGCTGCCGACCTTGATGTTTTGCAGCGAGTCGGGTGTGTCGGTGCGCGTGCCCCAGACGCCGCAGTCTTCGCCGGAGTCCATGTAGGCCACATAGGTCCAGACCACCGGAAAGCCCTTGGCGCGGAATTCGGCTGCCAGGGTGTTGACGTACTCCAGCTGACGCGGATCGGTTTCGTAGGCGGTGGCAAACTCACCCACCATGGTGTAGGCTTTTTGCAGATCGATGTTGATGAGCGCGGGCATCTTGCCGAAACCAAAGCGCTTGCGGGTGGGGTTGGCCTTGATGTCGCTAAAAAGCTGGCGGGCCGTCTTGCTGGAGGCTTCCATTCGGGCTGTCTTTCAAAGAGAGGGCGCAGGCTGAAGGCCCGCTAAACCCTGGCGCAATAGTGCCCCCGCTGGTTTGTTCTGTCAATAGAACAAATGCGGGCCGGCCGGCTGCCGCTTAACCGCCTTGAACGGGTCCATGCGGAGTTTCTAGCAAGGCCAGCAAGCGCTGATTGAAAGCATCCGCTTGCTCAAACTGCACCCAATGGCCGGCAGCCGCAATAGCGTGCATGCCCCGGAAACCAGGGGCCTGTTGCAGCACGTTTTCAAATGCCTGGATCTGCCCTTTGTAAAAAGGGTCATGCTCTCCGTACACAGCATGTAACGGGCAGCGCAGCCCGGGCATGGCGCGGGCCAAAATGTCGGTGCGCGAAAGGCGGCGCTTGGGTAATTTGTCACGCACGGTATTGGCCAATTGCAGCTGGCAAGCCAGCGGTGTGATGGCCTCAGGCGCATGCAGCATCAGCAGCTGCAGGTTCTCACGGTGCACGGCCAGGCGCTGAGCCTCGTCGGGCAAGTGGCGCCAGCCTTTGAGTTTGAAAGGTACCAGCGCCTGCAAGCCCATGCCGGGCGTGCCGATCAGCACCAGACTGGCCACCCGAGCGGGGAACTTGCTGGCCAGCAAGCCTGCGGACAAGCCGCCGAATGAAAAACCCGCCACGTCGCAGGCAGTGTCACCCAACAGTTGGGCCAGCCCCAGCTCAATCGGCGCAGGCATGGCATCGGCGTCAGTGCCTGAGGGCGGCAATGCAGAGTCGCCAAAGCCAGGCAGATCGGGCACCAGCACGCGGCGGCCTGATGCCGCCAAAGGCAGGACATTGCGCAGCCAGTGCGTCCAGCTGCCGCTGCCACCATGCAAGAGCAGCAGGGGCGGCAAGGCCGGGTTAGCGCCCTGCTCTCCCCAGATATGCCAGACCAGATCGCCCTGCCCGCAAGGCGTACAAACCCGGCGGGCGCGCTGCACCACAACGCTGACTTCTGCGGGCACAGTCATTCCTGCACCTTGCCCCGCAAGTTCTTGACGTCAGCGCGCTGACTTTTGCCTTCCAGACGACGTAGCTTGGAGCCATAAGTGGGCTTGGTGGCACGCCGCGCTTTGGGCGGCACAGCCACGCTATCGACGACCTCTTGCAGGCGCGCCATTGCGTCGCTGCGGTTCATCTCCTGGGTGCGGTGCTGCTGTGCTTTGAGCACCAGCACACCGCCCTGCGTGATGCGGCTGTCACTGAGCGCGATCAGCCGCTCCTTAACCTCTTCAGGCAAAGACGAGGCCGAAATATCAAAACGCAAATGAACTGCGCTAGAGACCTTGTTGACGTTTTGCCCGCCCGCGCCCTGCGCCCGGATCGCACTGATCTCGACTTCGCGCTCATCAACTGGGTAATGGGATGGGGTCGCCAAGGACGTACAGCCTTAAGGCTGCTCGGTGAAAAACGCTTCCAGCAAGGCTGCAAAAGCGGCCGGCTGCTCCACCGCGCTCAGGTGAGCCGCCGGCAGGCTAGCGAGTCTGGTGCCGGGCAGGCTGCTGACGATGGCTTCAGACAGCGCGGGCGGCGTGGCTTCGTCGCGGGTGCCGGCAATCACCAGTGCCGGGCAGCGGATGCCGGCGTTGCTGCTTCTGAAATCTATGCCGGCCACGGCAGCGCAACTGGCGACGTAGGGCGCCGCGGCCATTTTTTCGAGACGCTGGCGCAGGTCCGCCAACAGCGCGGCGCCGCCGCCAGCCACATCGGCGCGAAACTCAGGGGTAAACCAGCGCTCAATCGCAGCGGCAGCAATCGCGCCGATGCCTTGCGACTGGACGGTGGCCATGCGCGCATGCCACATGGCGCGCGCCGTGTCGTTGTAGTAATTAGCGGCGTTGGCGATGGTGATGCTTTTGACCAGTTGCGGATAGCGCGCTGCCAGTGACTGCGCCGTCATGGCGCCCATGCTCAGCCCGACAAAGTGGACGGGGCCGCCGGCCTGCGCCCGGATCAGCGCAGCGGCGTCATCGGCCAGCATGTCCATGCTGTACGGTCCGGCCGGCGCTTCGGACTGTCCGTGCCCGCGATGGTCATAGCGCAAGACCGTGAAGCGCTGCTTGAGGATGGAGGCCACGCCATCCCACATGCCCAGCTCACAACCCAACGCATGGCTGAGCACCACCACCGGGCCTTGACCTTCGCGGATTGAATGCAAACGAGGCAATGCGTCAACTGGGTAGGATGCGGACGAGGTGGACGAGCTCATGGTTTCCTTGTGATCTGGCGTGCAAAAAAAGCGCAGGCAGCAGTCCCAGAGATGTTAACGCTGATGATGGCAGTCAAACGGGCCTGCCGAGCAGCGCGATGTGTCACTTCACGAGAACAAGGCTCACAAACCTTTTTCGCGCAAGATCGCGCCGGCCACCGAGAACGCATGGTTGGCCGCCGGCACGCCACAGTAAATGGCGGCCTGAATGATCACTTCCTTGATTTCGTCCGGCGACAGGCGCGACTCAGGTGGGCCGTCCAGGGCGGCACGCACGTGCATCGCAAATTCTTCATAAGCTTTGAGCGCAATCATGGTGGACAGCACCATCAGGCGGCGCGTCTTGTCACCCAGGGCTGGCCGGCCCCAGACCTCTTGCCAGGCGTAGCGGGTGATGAGATTTTGAAACTCGGCATTGAAATCATTGACATTGGCCAAAGATTTATCGACCCAAGCATCACCCAGCACGCGCCGGCGGTTGAGCATGCCTTGTTGGTAATTTTTGTCTGTTTCACTCATGTGCTTCTTTCTTACTTTTGGGCTTTGAACAGGGCCACCGATTACTTCAGGCTTGCGCCGCAGCCAGGTTAGACAGCAACACCGCGTGCCCTGGCTTCAAGGCATGCAGCACGCTGTCAGCGGCCATCTGTACATCCGGCCTTAAAACGTAGCCTGAATCGCTGCGCGCAGCTCGGGCGTGATGTCGGGCAAGACCCCGAACCAAGACGCAAACGCCGGCCGGGCCTGGTTCAGCAACATGCCCAAGCCATTGACTGTGCGGTGACCGCGCAGCCGGGCTTGTGCCAGCAGGTCTGTTTCCATGGGAAGGTAAATGGCATCCGAGACCATGGCCGCCAGCGGCAGCGCATCAAGCTTCACATCGAGCGGCAGCTGGCCATGCATGCCCAGCGTGGTGGTGTTGACCAGCAGGCTGACGCCGGCCATAGCCTCGTTACGCTCTGACCATGAGACCACCTTGACCCGGTCGCCAAAGTCCTCGGCAATCACCTGCGCCCGCTCCAGCGTGCGGTTGGTGATGCGCAGCTCAGGGACGCCCTCGTCCAGCAAGGCCACCACAATGGCACGCGCCGCGCCGCCGGCACCGAGGATCAAAGCCGGCCCCGCATCGCCGCGCCAGGTCGGGTCGGCATCGCGCAGGCTTTGGATATACCCCGCCCCGTCGTTGTTCATGCCCAGCAGCCGGCCGTCAGGCTGAACCACCACCGTGTTGATGGCCGCCACCCGACGCGCGGCCGGATGCAGTTCATCCATCAAAGCCATGGCGCTCACCTTGTGCGGCACCGTGACGTTGCAGCCGGCAAAGCCCAGTGCGTGCAGGCCGCGCATAGCGGCCTCCAAACGGTCGGGGTGCACCGGCATCTGGACATAAGCGCCCTTGAGCCCGTACCGGGCTATCCAGTGGTTGTGAATGGCAGGCGAGCGCGTGTGCGCCACCGGCCACCCCATCACCCCGGCCAACACAAATGGTGTGTCTGACATGCGCTGGTATTCCTTTGACACTTTGCTTGGTTTGAAATAACGTAAAGCCCGACTGTAGACGCTCAAGGTCTCGCGTCAGTCGTGCATGAGCGTCCAGACGCGTGCGGGTGACAACGGCATTTGCAACAGGGGTGCCTTCGCAGCCATGCCGGCGCGGCTCAGAGCGTCAGCCACGGCGTTGGCAACGCTGGGGGTGGCGCCTATGGTGCCCAGTTCGCCCACGCCTTTGACACCCAGCGGGTTGTTCAGGCAGGGCACGCTGGTATCAAGCTCAGTTTTGAAATCAGGGCTGTCGTCGGCGCGCGGGGCGGCGTAGTCCATCAGGCTGCCTGTTACGGGCTGGCCGGTTTCGCGGTCATACACCAGGTGCTCGCAGAGGGCCTGACCAATGCCTTGGACGGCGCCACCGTCAAGTTGTCCACGCACAATCATCGGGTTGACCACACGGCCGACATCGTTGACCGAGGCGTAAGCCACCACGGTAACGTGGCCGGTCAAAGGGTCGATCTCGACTTCGCTGATATGGCAAGCGTTGGGCCAGCTGGGTCCGCTGACAGCGGTGGTGGACTGCATGAAGATGCGCTGGTCGGGCTGGCGGCCAGCCAGTGAAAAAATATCCGTGGCCAGGTCGGTGCCGGCCACTTGCAAGCGACCGTTGCGGTACTCGATGTCCTGCGCGGCGGCTTCAAACTCCTGAGCGGCCAGGCGCTTAGCCTCGGCAATAGTGCGCTCAGCACCCTCACGCATGGCCGAGCCGCCGGTGAAGATGGAGCGCGAACCCGCGCTGCCGAAACCGTCGCCCCGGTCGGTGTCGCCCAGCACCACGCGCACCTGCGACATAGGTACCCCAAACGCGTCGACCACCAATTGGGCGAGCGAGGTCAAAATGCCCTGCCCCATGCCGTTGACGGCTGAAAATACCTCGATCATGCCGTCAGCCTGCACCGCCACGGTGACGGTTTCTTCCAGAGCATTGCCGCCCGTCCACTCCAGAAAAGTCGCAATCCCCAAACCACGTAATTTGCCGCGCTGCTTGGATTGCGCCGCGCGTGCATCAAAGCCTTGCCAATTGGAGAGCAGCAGCGCTTGGTCCATGATGGCTTCAAAGTGGCCGCTGTCATAGGTTTGGGCCATCGGGTTGGTGTAGGGCATCTGCGTGGGGGCAATGAAGTTGCGCCGGCGCAGCGCCAGTCGGTCCATGCCCATCTGCCGCGCCGCCTCGTCCATCAAGCGCTCTATGTTAAAAATCGCCTCCGGCCGGCCGGCACCGCGGTAAGCGCCAGTGGGCGTGGAGTTGGTCAGCACGGCCTTGAAATGAAAATCGATGGTCTGGATGTCGTACACGCTGGTCTGCACCCAAGGCCCGATCATGACCTGGATGGTGACGCCGGCGCCGGTGGCGTAGGCACCCACATTGGCCAGCGTGGCCAAGCGCAGCGCCAGTATTTTGCCGCTGGCGTCCAGCGCCATCTCGGCGCGGGTTTCAATGTCACGGCCGTGAGATGCCGAAATGAATTCGTCGCTGCGCTCCGACACCCACATGAGTGACCGCTTGAGCGCGCGTGCGCAAAAGGCCACAGCGATGTCCTCGGGGTAGACGCCGGTTTTCATGCCAAAGCCACCACCCACATCACCGACGATCACGCGCACATCGGCCTTGGCAATGCCCAACGCATCGCAAACCGAATTACGAACACCCGAGGGCATCTGCGTGCTCATTCGAATGGTCAGGCGTCCGGTCTCGGCATCCAGCAGGGCCAGCAGAGTACGCGGTTCCAGACTCAAGGGCGCAAGGCGTTGGTTAACCAGGTCCAGCGTCACCACATGAGCTGCGCGCGTAAACGCCTCGGCCGTTGCCTCAGCATCGCCATAGCGGGTTTCACCAGCCAGGTTGTCGGCGGCATCACTCAAAAGGGGCACATCTGCAGCAATGGCATCACTCAGGTTGACCACCATGGGCAGCTCTTCGTAGTCGATGACCACGGCTTCGGCGGCGTTGCGCGCCTGCTCCAGCGTGAGCGCAACGATGGCGACCACCGCCTCGCCCACAAAGCGCACACGCTCATGCGCCAGCGCGCGACGCTCAGGTGCCGCGCAGGG
>CAMBWM010000076.1 GCA_945871335.1 Polaromonas sp. YR568
TTCATGAAGCTGCTGGTCGATGAAGCCTCAGACCGCGTGGTCGGCCTGCACATGGTGGGCGCTGAAGCCGGCGAGATCGTGCAGGGCTTTGCCGTGGCCATGAAAGCCGGCGCCACCAAAGCCGTTTTTGACAGCACCATCGGCATTCACCCGACCGCCGCCGAAGAGTTTGTGACCATGCGCGAGCCCGTTAAAGCCTAAAGAGAAAGGCCACCCCCATGAAAGCCGCCCCTTACCTCCCCGCCTTCATCGCGCCAACGCGCCATACCGACGCCGCCTCAGCGCTGGCCCAGGTTCAACTGATTTACAACCGGCAAATCGTGCACCTGCGCGACTGCATGCAGCGCTACGTGGCTGGCGAGAGCCTGCCCGGTCGCGTGCGCGCCTGTTACCCCTTTGTGCGCATCCACACCAGCACGGTGGCACGCGCTATTTTGGAAACGCCTGATATTTCGCTGCTGAGCTACGGCTTTGTCGCCGGACCCGGTCACTACGAAACTACGCTGACTCGGCCCGAGCTCTACGCGAACTACTACCTTGAGCAGTTCAGCTTGCTGCTGCAAAACCACTCGGTAGCGCTGGAGGTGGGCACCAGCACGCAGCCGATCCCGGTGCATTTTTCATTTGCCGAGCGCGACCACATTGAAGGCAGCCTGAGCGCCGAGCGCCGCATGCTGATGCGCGACGCCTTTGACCTGCCCGACCTGACCGCGATGGACGACGGCATTGCCAACGGCACTTACGAGGCGCGCCCCGGCGAGCCGCAGCCGCTGGCGCTGTTCACGGCGGCGCGGGTCGATTACTCGCTGCAACGCTTGCGCCACTACACCGGCACCTCGCCCGACTGGTTTCAAAACTTTGTGCTGTTCACCAATTACCAGTTCTACATCGATGAATTCGTGCGCCTGGGCCATGAAGAAATGCGGCGCGAGGACAGCCCCTATGTGGCCTTTGTCGAACCGGGCAACGTGGTGACAAGACGCGCCGGTTTGCCAGCCGCGGCCGGTGACGCCCTCGGCCTGGCACCACCGCGCCTGCCTCAAATGCCCTGCTACCACTTGCTGCGCGCCGACCGCAGCGGCATCACCATGGTCAACATCGGTGTCGGTCCGGCCAACGCCAAAAACATCACCGACCACGTGGCTGTGCTCAGACCGCACGCGTGGCTGATGCTGGGCCACTGCGCCGGCTTGCGCAGCAGCCAGCAACTGGGCGACTACGTGCTGGCCCACGGCTATGTGCGCGAAGACCATGTGCTCGACGAAGAGCTGCCCCTGTGGGTGCCGATCCCGGCGCTGGCCGAGATCCAGATGGCCTTGCAACAAGCCGTCGAAGATGTCACGCATCTGCAAGGGCCCGAGCTCAAACGTATCATGCGCACCGGCACCGTGGCCAGCACCGACAACCGCAACTGGGAGTTGCTACCAGCCAACCAACCGCAGCGCCGTTTCAGCCAGAGCCGCGCAGTCGCACTCGACATGGAGAGCGCCACGATTGCCGCCAACGGCTTTCGCTTTCGCGTGCCCTACGGCACCTTGCTGTGCGTGAGCGACAAACCGCTGCACGGCGAGATCAAGCTGCCCGGCATGGCCGACCACTTTTACCGCGAACGCGTAGACCAACACCTGCGCATCGGCATCCGCGCACTAGAGCTTTTGCGCAGCCAGGGCAGCAGCCAGTTGCACAGCCGCAAACTGCGCAGTTTTTCAGAGGTGGCGTTTCAGTGAGGAAGCTAACTGGTTTGGCGTTTTTTAAGCCCACTGTCTTTGTGTCAACCAGAATTCAACTAACTTGAAGCAGTGATGGTCATGGCTGTTTTAAGGCAGCGGGCGTAGTTTTCGTATGCGACAGCTTTGAGTGTTTTTTCAGCCATGCCGCGCTTTGCCAAAATTTCAACCACTTCGCGAAGATGAGCGAGTTTGTCGATCACCGCACCTTGTGGCAAACCGTCTTCGTCCGTACCAAACATGACATGGTCTGGGCCAAGCAGATCAACCATGCGGATAATTTCACTGGCGTAGCCGTCTAGCCCACCCCCACCGAACGAAGCGCCAAGCGCCCAAAGGCCGACAGCCCCGCCCCGAGCTGCTATCTTCTTGGCGTACGCCTCACTCAAACCCCGCGACATGTAACCACCCTGAGTCCAGGGCTGCTCAGATTTGGTAACGAAACTGTGAGACCACACCATGGGCTTGCTGGAGATCTCCAGCGCATGGTCAATCGATGCGCCGGTGGAGTGCGCCAAGTCAATCAAGATGCCTTTGTTGTTCAGCTCTTTGACCAGTTGCTTACCGAAGTTGGAAAGTCCGTTATGAACAGGTCGTTCGGTTTGGAGATCGCCAACCGGGTTTTGAACATAGTGCACCAGTTGGACATGTCGCAGGCCCAGCTCGTAAGCCGACTGAAGACCGTCCAGGCTCCCTTCCAGGAAATCAGCGCCCTCACTTGTCAGGACCACATAGGGTTCTGAGTTCACTGACTGATCAAAGTCCTTAACCGTTTTTAAGATCTTCGCGCCGTTGACTGACAAGTAACGGATGGCAGTGCTCATCTGGCGGTCGAAGGATGCTTTTAATTCACCTTTACCAATTGCTCGAGCCTGCTCGATTCCCCCGGAGCTCACTCGAAGAAAAGGGCCGTCCGGAACGATGGTCCAGGACAGCAGACTCACCCCCGACTCCCTCATCAGCGCGCCCAATGTCGCTGCAGAGGCTTCATTCTTGCGAAGTAATCCCAAGTGGTTGTGAGCGTCTGCAATCGGAACCCGACTTTGTGAGTTGACCGACCCGAAAAGTGATAGGCCCGCAGCAGCAAGCAAGACCGTTCTTCTGTTCATTGTGGTTCTACCTCTCAATGCTTGTACGCGGTATGGTCTGCTTGGATGGATCCCCGTTTAGGCTTCAAGCCTCGGGCAAAGCCAGTTGGGTGGGCTGGCGTTTTTCGATGGTGAACTTGAGCAGCGCGGCGCCGCGGAAAATGCCATGCGCAAACTTGCCGTAGGGTAGCGAGACAAATAAGGCCATCACCGTGCCCAAGTGCACCGCCAGCAACACGGCCATGGCGGCGCTGTCGCGCCAGACCAGCAGGGCCAGGCCCGTCAGGCTGATGAGGAACAGCAAGGCGATGAAACCGCGGTCCATGGGTTTTTGCTCGGCGTCGCCGTGGCTGGCGTGGCGGCGCAGGTTGAGCCACAGCAAGCCGGCCGGCCCAATCAGCAAGCCAATGCCGCCCACCGTGCCCAAGATCACGGGCAAGCTGGTGTAGCCATAAGGCGCTTGCCAGTTGAACAGGTAGTGGTACAGCGTGGCCACCGAGGTGGAGGCAAAGCACAGCATGAAACCGTAAAAGGTCAGGTGGTGAAAGCGCCGGCGCCACAGCGTAGGCGCATCGTCGCCGTTGGGGCAGCCTTCGATGGGCTGGTCGGCGCTAGCCTGGTTGGCACCGTCCAGGTACTTCAGGCGCAGTGCGGCTGAAGTCGCTTCGATTGCAGCCTCACCCAGTGCATTGGAGGCTGTAGCGGGCGTCACATCACGCCAGAAGCGGCTCACGCCCAGAGACAGCGCCAGCACTGCAAACAAAAAGATGGGCGCGAACATCAGCACCATCAGATTGTGCGGAAAGATCGCGTAAAAATTGCCCGCCAGCGGCGCGTTCCACAGCGTGCCATTCACCCCAACAGCCAGTACCAGAAAAAACGCCAAAGCCGCGGCCAGCGCTAAGCTGATCATGAGGCCCTGGCGCTGGTACAGCGCTCCCAGCGCCGGTGGCCAGGCGTAGTCGGCGTAGGTCTGCACGCGCACTTTCGCCATGGCCTGCGGCACATTGATGGCGAACTCGTGGGGCGGGGCGTACTGGCACGCGTGGTAGCAGGCACCGCAGTTGTGGCACAGATTGGCCAGGTAATGAATGTCGGCCTTGCCAAATTCCAGGTGCCGCGTCATGGCAGGGAACACCGCGCAAAAGCCTTCGCAGTAACGGCAGGCGTTGCAGATCTGCATTTGCCTGGCGACTTCGGCCTCGTTCGCAGTCAGTTCGGGCAAGGCGCCGGATGCCAGGGCCACGGCCTCGCGGGTCAGGGCTTCAAGCTGCTGCATGGCTGCCTTCCATCAAATTTTTCAGGCTGTGTGCGGCCTTGGCGGCCTGCACGCCTGCGATGCGGCCGAAGGCTGTACCTATCGTCATGCCGACGCCGGCGGTGTAACCCTTGCCCAGCACATTACCGGCCATGAGTTCGCCCGCGGCAAAAAGATTGGGGCTAGGTCGATCGTCAAAACGCACGGCGGTGGTCTCGTCGACCTTCATGCCCAGGTAGGTGAAGGTGATACCGGGCTTGAGCGCGTAGCCGTAAAACGGCGCTGTATCGATGGGCCGCGCCCAGTGCGTCTTGGCTGGACTCAGGCCTTCGGTGTGGCAGTCGTCGAGCACAGCATGGTCAAAGCTGCCAATCCGGCAAGCCGCGTTGTAGTCTTGCACGGTCTTGACAAAGGCTTGTTCATCCAGCCCGAGTTGGCGCGCCAGTTGCTCCAGTGTGTCGGCTTTTTCGCCGGGAAACACGGGCGGCATGAAGCGGCCCACAGCCTTGGCGTCGATGATCGAAAACCCGCGCTGACCGGGTTGCTGGGCCACCAACCGGCCCCAGATGGCGTAGCGCTTGGGCCAGAAGTCCTCCCCCTCGTCATAAAAGCGCTGCGCCTGCTGGTTCACCACGATGCCCAGCGAAACGCAATCGACCCGCGTGCAAATGCCGCCGTCGTACAGCGGTGCGCGCGCGTCAATCGCCACACAGTGGCTCTGGTCGGGCGCGCCTATGGTGTCGGCGCCATGCGCCATCAGGTCCTTGAGCAGCACGCCCATATTGAAGCGAGTACCACGGATAGCGAAGTTGTCGGCTGGCCACTCACCAGCCTCGTTCTGGCCCCAGGCCTCGCGCAGCCACTCGCGGTTGGACTCGAAGCCGCCGCTGGCCACCACGCAGGCGCGCGCCTCGGTGCGCTGAGCGCCGGCCGGGCCATTGACGTGCGCTGCGACGAAGCGGCCGGCATCAAGCTCAAGCCGCTCGACTTCAGCCTCGTAACGCACCTCGATGCCCAGTTGTTCTGCGCTGCGGTAGTAGGCGTTCATCAGTGCCTTGCCACCGCCCATGAAAAACGCATTGGTGCGCGACAACTGCAACGTGCCCGACAGCGAGGGTTGAAAGCGCACGCCGTGGCGGCGCATCCAGTCTCGGCAACTCGATGACTCGCGGATCGCCAGGCGCGCCATGCTTTCGGTGGTCAGCCCGCCTGTGACCTTGAGCAGGTCTTGCCAGAACTCCTCTTCAGGGTAGGCCTCGGTCAGGACGTCTTGCGGCGCATCATGCATGCAGCGCAGGTTGCGCGTGTGCACCGAGTTGCCGCCGCGCCATTGCCGCGGCGCCGACTCGAGCACCAGCACGCTGGCGCCGGCTTCGCGCGCCATCAGAGCCGCGCACAAGGCAGCATTGCCGCCGCCGATCACCAGAACATCCAGCATTCACCAAACCCTTTTTTTAAAATCAATCTGCGCGGATTTACGCCCGCTTGACGATGTCGCTTCAAACCTTCTGCTCTTCGACAATGAAAGAAGCGAACTCGCTGGCAGGTCCGCCGCCAGCGATGGCGTTGTCGGTGGCAAAGCGCGCAGTGACGGCCGAAGAATTCAAGGCCTTGAGCGACTCTTCCTGCAAAAGCTTGACCACGTCGGCCGGCGTACCAGCGGGCGCCAGAATGCCGTACCACTGCGACGTTTCGAAATTCTTGAAACCCAGCTCAGCGACAGTCGGCACATCCGGCAAGGTAGAAATGCGCTGCGAGGTACCCACCGCAATGGCGCGCAACTTACCACTGCGAATGTAAGGACCCAGCGCCGGCAATCCGGCCGACGAGGCCTGCGTGCGACCGGCCAGCAAGTCCGTGAGCTGGGGGCCGGTGCCGCGGTAAGGAATGTGCGTGATGAACATACCGGTGACCAACTTGAGGTACTCCATGGCCAGGTGGCCGGCGCTGGCATTGCCCGCAGAGCCGTAATTGAGCATGCCCGGATTTTTCTTTGCGTAGGCCACGAACTCTTTGAAGTTGGTCGCCGGCACGTCCGGGTGAATCACAAATACATTGGGCACTTTGGCCAGCAGCGTCACGGGCATGAAGTCTTTGTTGACGTCATAGGGCTGGCTTTTCAGCATGTAGGGGTTCACGGCCAGCGTGCCCACATGACCCAGGATGATGGTGTGACCGTCCGGCGTAGCTTTGGCAACGTCTTGCATGGCCGTGACACCGGCGCCGCCTGGCTTGTTTTCAACGAAGACCGACTGGCCGAATTGCTTGCTCAATTCAGCAGCCACCGATCGCGCCACGATCTCCGACGTCCCACCCGGGGCAAAAGGCACCACAAAGCGAATCGCTTTGGAAGGCCAGGCCGACTGGCCAATGGCGGGCAGGGCCAAAGTGGCAGCGCCAGCGCCGGCGGCTTGCAGCACAGTGCGGCGGGACAATAAAGAAATGCTCATGAAAATCTTCGGATAGTTATAAACAATGCAATAGGTCGGCTTATGTAGCTGGGCTTCACACCTCAGGGCGGTGCTGGCGCTTGCATTGGCTGATTATCCATTGGGCCAAGAACATACCGGCAACAAATATAAAGCCAGTCAGGGCGGCCCGGCAAGCAGGCGCAAGGCATGGGGCTATCACGCAAAGTGATGGCTCGGGCGCACTGCTTCAGGCTCGCGTCTCGCCCGTCAACCGGGCGCCGACCCAGCGGCCCGAGCGCACAGCATCGCGCGTGCAATCGGCCAGCACCACGCGCGCAGCCAGCGCCGTCGGCGACAGCTCGTCGTCCGACAGGCTGCACAGCGCGCTGGCACGCAAAGCCAGCGCATCGCCCAGCTCAGTAAGTACAAAGCGCTGATCGGCATCAGCGTAGCGCGCCACCGCCGCCCAGGGCTGCTGCGTGCAGCCCAAGCCGCTGTCCACAGAATCCATCAGCATGGCCAGCGAATCGATTTCGGCGATCACAGTGGGCTTGAACTTAGCACGCGTAAAAGCACTCTCCAGCGTGCTGCGCAAGCCATGCAAACCAGTTGGCAAAATCAGCGGCAAACCGGCTAGTTGCGCTACGCTCAAACGCTTGCGGGCAGGACTTGTTGCTGCGCGCCGCGACTCGATCAAAAACAGTTTTTCCTCGAGCAGCGGCATCACGCTCAAGCGCCGGCCGGCCTGGCTGTCGAACAGCATGGCCAAGTCCAACTGGCGGGCGTTGAGCATGGCCGTCAGGTGGCCCGACAGGCTTTCGACCACGTGCAGGCGTACATCGGGGTAACGCTCGCGCATGGCGCGCAGCAGCGGCAGGCCCAGCACGGCGGCGGTGGTCGGCGCCATGCCCACGCTGACGCTGCCGGTCAAACGTGCCTGCTGGGCCGCGCGCACGGCTTGGTCGGCGTGGCGCAGCACTAACTGCGCCTCATGAAAAAATGCCAGCCCGGCTTCGGTGGGCGTCACACCCTTGGGGCTGCGTTGCAACAAGCGGGTCGAGAGTTCACTTTCAAGCCGGCTGATTTGCTGGCTCAGCGCCGACTGCACCAGCTCGAGATCTTGCGCAGCGCCGCTGATGCTGCCCAGCTCGACAATGCGGACAAAGTAGCGCAGTTGGCGCAGTTACACCTTAAACCGCCACGCGCGGCTTGACCAGCGCCGCCGCCTGCTTGGCGCGGCTGCGCGCAAGGTTCACATCCGCGTCAAATGCCAGCGCCACGCCCATACGTCGTTTAACAAAGCTCTCGGGCTTGCCGAAGAGGCGAATGTCCGTATTGGGCACGGCCAGCGCTTCAGCCACACCGTCAAAAACAATCCCTTTGGCATCGACGCCACCGTAGATCACAGCGCTGGCGCCCGGGCTTTTCATAGCCGTGTTGACCGGCAGGCCCAAGATGGCGCGGGCGTGCAGCTCAAACTCGTTTTGCCACTGCGTGCACATGGTCACCATGCCAGTGTCATGTGGGCGCGGGCTGACTTCGCTGAACCAGACTTCGTCACCCTTGACGAACAACTCAACGCCAAACAGGCCCTGGCCGCCCAGGTTGTCGGTGACGGTTTTAGCGATGTCACGGCTTTTTTGCAGCCCGGCCGGGCGCATGGGCTGCGGCTGCCAGCTTTCAACATAGTCGCCGCTGACCTGCACGTGGCCAATCGGCTCGCAAAACTGCGTCTCGACCTGCCCGCTGGCGCCCACGGCGCGCACCGTCAGCAGCGTGATCTCGTAGTCAAAGTCAATGAAGCCCTCGACGATGACGCGCCCGTGGCTGACGCGCCCGCCGGCCATGGCGTAGTCCCAGGCGGCGCTCACTTCGGCAGGCCCGGCGATCTTGCTTTGGCCCTTGCCCGACGAGCTCATCACCGGCTTGACGATGCAGGGGTAGCCGATCTTGCTGTCGATGGCGGCCTGCAACTCGGCCAGCGAATCACAAAATAAATACGGGCTGGTCGGCAGGCCCAGCGTCTCGGCGGCCAAGCGCCTGATGCCTTCGCGGTCCATGGTCAGGCGCGCGGCGCGGGCGGTGGGAATCACGCGCACCACGCCAGCGGCTTCCAGCTCTTCAAGCATGGGCGTGGCAATCGCCTCGATCTCGGGCACCACCCAATGCGGGCGCTCTTTTTCAATCAAGGCCTTGAGCTGCGCCGGGTCGCTCATGGTGATGGTGCGCGCATGGTGAGCCGCCTGCTGGCCAGGTGCGTTCTCGTACCGGTCCACCGCGATGGTCTCAACGCCCAGGCGCTGCAGCGCAATCAACACTTCTTTGCCCAGCTCGCCCGAGCCCAACAGCATGACCTTGGTGGCGTGGGGGGACAGAGGAGTGCCTAGAGTTTTCATGGGGGAAAGCCTGAAGTGGAAGGGGAATGAGCTGAACGGTTAATTTTACCGACGCAGCGAGGCACAATCTGAGCATGACCCGCGACGCCAGCCCTCCAATTTTTTCTGTCAACTCGCTCAGCAAGCGCTACGGCAACACCACGGTCGTCAACGACCTGTCTTTTTCGATCGCACCCGGCGAGTGCCTGGCCGTGATCGGGCCCAACGGCGCCGGCAAGACCACCACCATCCGCATGTGCCTGGGCCTGGCCACGCCAGACGCCGGCGAAGTGTCTTTCTTTCCCGGCGGCGGGGCGCCTGCGTTGCAGATGCCGGCCGACGCGCTGGCCATCAAGGCGCGTTTGGGCATCGTCAGCCAGTTCGACAGCTTGGACCCGGACTTCTCGTGTGCCGAAAACCTGCTGGTCTTTGGCCGCTACTTCGGCATGCCCGACGCGCTCATCAAGGCGCGCATTCCGCAGCTGCTCGAATTTGCATCACTCACGCACAAGGCCGACGCCAAGCTCAGTGAACTCTCAGGCGGCATGAAGCGGCGCCTGTCGCTGGCGCGCGCACTGGTCAATGACCCGCAACTGCTGCTGCTCGACGAGCCCACCACCGGCTTGGACCCACAGGCCCGCCACCTGATGTGGGAGCGGCTGCAGCGTCTGGTGCAGCAAGGCAAATCTATCTTGCTGACGACGCACTTCATGGACGAGGCCGAGCGCCTGTGCAACCGCCTCTTGGTGCTGGACCACGGCAAAAAAATGACCGAAGGCACACCGCGCGATCTCATCGCCAACAACCTGGAGCCCGACGTGGTCGAGGTCTACGGCCAGGGCGCACT
>CAMBWM010000077.1 GCA_945871335.1 Polaromonas sp. YR568
GAGCCCGACCGCTACGTCAAGATCAAGGACCGCAGCAAGGACATCATCATTTCGGGCGGCGAGAACATCAGCTCGCTAGAAGTCGAAGACGCGCTATATCGCCACCCCGCGGTACTGGCCTGCGCCGTAGTGGCCAAGCCAGATGCTAATTGGGGCGAGACGCCGCTGGCCTATGTCGAGACACGGACCGGCAGCAGCGTTACTGCCGCCGATCTGGTGGCCCACTGCCGGCAGTTGCTGGCCGGCTACAAAGTGCCCAAAGACATCCGCTTTGAGGACATACCCAAAACGTCCACCGGTAAGATTCAAAAATTCCAACTGCGCGAACGCGCCCGCACTGACGCCGAAGCCACAAACCCGACACCAACAAAGCCCTAAGGTCATCCCCATGTCCAACACCTCACTCGACACCGTGCTGCTGCGCAGCAACGATGCCCGCGGCGTGACCACCCTCACGCTGAACCGGCCCCTGGCCTTCAACGCCCTCAATGAAGCGCTGTTGACAGCCTTGCAAACCCAGCTCGACCAATTGGCCAAAGACCCCGCGCTGCGAGTGCTGGTCATGGCAGCGAACGGGCGGGCGTTTTGCGCCGGCCATGACCTCAAAGAAATGCGCGCCGAGCCCGCGCTCGGCTACTACCAGCAGTTGTTTGCCCAGTGCGGCCGCATGATGATGAGCTTGCAGCGACTGCCGGTACCGGTGATCGCCAAAGTACAAGGTATGGCGACGGCCGCTGGGTGCCAACTGGTGGCACAGTGTGACCTGGCCGTGGCCGCGTCAGACGCGCGATTTGCTGTCAGCGGCGTCAACCTAGGCCTATTTTGCGCCACCCCCAGCGTGGCCCTGTCGCGCAACCTGTCCCGCAAGGCTGCCTTTGAGATGCTGGTTACCGGCGACTTTCTCAGCGCGCAAGAAGCCCTCAGCAAAGGCCTGCTCAACCGCGTCGCTGAACCAGCGCAACTGGACGAGGCCGTCGAGTCGCTGGTCGCGCGCATCCTGAGCAAACCGCGGCTGCCAATCGAGATGGGTAAACAGCTTTTTTACCGCCAGATAGAGACCGGCATGCAAGCCGCTTATGACGACGCGGCCCAGACCATGGCCTGCAACATGATGGATGCTTCAGCGCTGGAGGGGGTGCAGGCCTTCATCGACAAACGCCCGCCGCGCTGGTGAGCACGGGCCGCCTTGTCAGCCAACCCACTTGCGCGCATTGCGCCAGATCTGAATCCACGGGCTTAAATCGCCAGGTGCTCCGACGGTCCAGCTCATCTGCACATTGCGAAAAACACGCTCAGGGTGCGGCATCATCGCCGTGAAGCGGCCGTCTGCCGTGGTCACCGCCGTCAGACCGCCAGGGCTGCCGTTCGGGTTGGCCGGGTAAGCTTCTGTGGCCACGCCCAGGTGGTCGGTGAAGCGCATGGCAGCAATCGCCTTGGCCGCGTTACCGCGGCGCGCGAAGTTGGCAAATCCTTCGCCGTGCGCCACCGCAATCGGCAGACGCGCACCGGCCATACCCTTGAAGAACAAGCTCGGTGATTCAATCACTTCGACCTGGCCCAGTCGTGCCTCAAAGCGCTCACTCAGGTTGGTGGTGAAGCGCGGCCAGGCTTCGGCGCCCGGAATGATGCTGGCGAGCTCAGCAAACATTTGGCAGCCGTTGCACACGCCCAGAGCGAAGGTGTCGGAACGGGCAAAAAAGGCCTTGAACTGCTCAGCCAACAATTCATTGAACATGATCGAGCGTGCCCAGCCTATGCCCGCGCCCAGCGTGTCGCCGTAGCTGAAGCCGCCGCAAGCGACCAATCCAACGAAATCCTGCAACTTGGCGCGGCCGCTTTGCAAATCGGTCATGTGAACGTCGCAGGCTTCAAAGCCAGCCAGTGTGAAAGCGTAAGCCATCTCGACATGCGAGTTGACGCCCTGCTCACGCAGGATGGCCACGCGCGGGCGGAACAGGGCCAGTTCAGGGGCTCCGTCGTAAGTAGAGGCTTGGGGGAAGGTCTTGGGCAGCAACACGTGCAGGCCGGTGTTTTGCGGATCGCCCACGCCCGCATGCTCGGCGTCAGCACCTTCGGGGTTGTCGCGTTGCTGGCATATCTTCCAGCTCACTGCGTCCCAGACCTGATGCAGGTCCTGCACTGATGCGCTGAACACGGCCTTGGTATCGCGCCACACTTGAATTTGACCTTTACCGACTTCCAGCGCCGCATGCTGCGGCCGGGTCTTGCCGACAAAGTGGCTGAAAGCGGCCAGTCCGTGTTCACGCAAAAGTTGCATGACTTCGTTGCGAGACGCCGTGCGAACCTGAATCAAGACGCCCAGCTCTTCATTGAACAGGGCCTTGAGCGTGAGTTCATCGCGGCGCGCACTGACCTGGTTCGCCCAGTTTTTACTGTCGCCGGTGTCCATGCGGCTGTCGGAAATGCCATCACCCTCAACCAGCAACATGTCGATGTTGAGCGACACGCCGACCTGGCCCGCAAAAGCCATCTCACAAGCCGCCGCCAGCAGGCCGCCGTCACTGCGGTCGTGGTAAGCCAAGATTTCGCCCTTGGCACGCAGCGCGTTGACCGCATTGACCAGGTGCACCAGGTCCTGCGGGTCATCAAGGTCGGGCACCGCGCCCTCACCCTTCTCCAGCGTCTGCGCCAGGATCGATCCGCCCATGCGGCACAGGCCCTTGCCCAGGTCAATCAGGATCAGCGTGCTGTCGGCTTCCTCAGCATTGAGTTGCGGCGTGAGTGTGCCGCGAACATCGGCCAGCGTGGCAAAGGCGCTGACGATCAGCGACACCGGCGAGGTGACTTTTTTCTTGTCATCGCCCTCATTCCAGACGGTGCGCATGGACAGCGAATCCTTACCGACCGGAATCGACACGCCCAAGGCCGGGCACAACTCCATCCCCACGGCCTTCACGGCTGCGTACAGCGCAGCGTCTTGGCCAGGTTCGCCGCAAGCGGCCATCCAGTTGGCCGACAGCTTGACGCGGGGCAGCTCAATCGGCGCGGCCAGTAAGTTGGTGATTGCCTCGGCCACCGCCATGCGGGCCGATGCAGCGGCGTTGGTAACAGCCAGCGGCGTGCGCTCTCCAATGCTCATGGCTTCGCCGGCAAAGCCCTGGTAGTCGGCCAGCGTCACGGCACAGTCAGCCACCGGAACTTGCCAGGGGCCAACCATCTGGTCGCGGTGGGTGAGGCCGCCCACGGTGCGGTCGCCGATAGTGATGAGAAAACGCTTAGAGGCCACACTCGGGTGGCTCAGCACATGGATCACGCTTTGCTGCAGGTCCACGCCGGTCAGGTCCAGCGGCAATACAGCTCGCTGAAGTGACTTCACGTCGCGGTGCATCTTGGGCGGCTTGCCCAGCAGCACGTCCATGGGCATGTTGACGGGTGCCCCCACGCTCGTCACTTCGTGTACTTCGCTGGCCCCCGGGGGGGCCGCTGCGCCTGCAGCCAGGCTTAGCCGGTTCTGCGGCCCTGGCTTGGATGAAGAATCTGCGCCACCATCCATCACAACCAGATCCCGCTCCTCAGTCGCCACGCCAATCACTGCAAACGGGCAGCGCTCGCGCTCGCAGAAAGCTTGAAACTGCAGCAAGGACGCTGGCGCAATCGCCATGACGTAGCGCTCCTGGCTTTCGTTGCTCCAGATTTCCTTGGGACTCAGGCCGCTTTCCTCCAGCGGCACGGCGCGCAGGTCAAAGCGCGCACCGCGACCGGCGTCGTTGACCAACTCAGGAAAGGCGTTCGACAAGCCACCCGCACCCACGTCGTGAATGGCCAGGATAGGGTTGGCTGCGCCCAATTGCGCGCACTGGTTGATGACCTCTTGTGCCCGGCGTTCGATCTCAGGGTTGCCGCGTTGGACCGAGTCAAAATCAAGCTCGGCCACATTCGCACCCGAGGCCATGGAGCTAGCGGCGCTGCCACCCATGCCGATGCGCATGCCGGGGCCGCCCAGTTGAATGAGCAAAGTGCCGGCCGGGAACAAGATCTTTTTCGTCAGACCCGCGTCAATCGTGCCCAGGCCACCGGCGATCATAATGGGCTTGTGGTAACCCCAGCGCTGGCCGTCGACGGTCTGCTCGTACTCTCGGAAATAACCCGCCAGGTTGGGCCGGCCGAATTCGTTGTTGAAGGCCGCGCCGCCCAGCGGGCCTTCGGTCATGATTTGCAATGCGCTGGCGATGTGGCCTGGCTTGCCAAAGGATTCGTCAAACAGCCGAGATACCGTGAAACCGGTCAGGCCGGCCTTGGGCTTAGAGCCGCGGCCGGTAGCGCCCTCATCCCGAATTTCACCGCCTGCGCCGGTTGAAGCGCCGGGAAAAGGTGAAATCGCCGTCGGGTGGTTGTGGGTCTCCACCTTCATCAGCACATGGGTCAGCACCTTCTCATGGGTACTGTAGGTTTGGCGTGTAGCGCTCTGGTCGTGGCCCGCAAAAAAGCGCTGTACCTTGCCACCTTCCATCACCGATGCGTTGTCTGAGTACGCCACCACCGTGTGCTGCGGGTTGAGCAGCTCGGTGTTGCGGATCATGCCGAACAGACTTTTGTCCTGCGCCATGCCGTCAATGGTGAAGTCTGCGTTGAATATCTTGTGGCGGCAGTGCTCGCTGTTGGCCTGCGCAAACATCATCAACTCCACATCGCTTGGGTTGCGTTGGAGTCGGGTGAAAGCCTGAACCAGGTAGTCCATCTCGTCATCGGCCAGCGCCAGACCAAAAGCCGCATTGGCTGCGGCCAGCGCCTGCCGACCGCCCTCCAAAACATCAATGGCCTGTAGAGGGGCTGCCCGAAGCTCAGCAAACAAGCCGGCAGCTTGCGCGCGGTCGGTCATGATGCTTTCAGTCATGCGGTCATGCAGCAAGCCGCTGATTTGCGCGCGTTGCTCCAGGCTCAGATAGGTTTTGCCAAGCAAGCCGGGCTTGATCAGCACCGCGTACTCGGTGATGCGCTCAATACGCTTGACCGCTAAGCCGCAACTGTGGGCGATGTCCGTGGCCTTGGAAGCCCAAGGCGATACCGTTCCGAGACGGGGGGAGACGATGAAAAAAGTAGCACTTGCAGGATTCGCCGGCCACTGGCGAGAGGGCTCGCCGTAATTGAGCAGCGCCTCCAACTGGACCTCCAGTGTGTCGTCGAGTGGGGCTTCGGTGGCCACCAGATGCACGAAACGGGCGCTGACACCGCTGATCTTGTCTGAAATTGCTTGCAGTCTAGGTAGAAGCTGCCGGGCGCGAAACTCGCTGAGGGCGTTGATACCCCGGGGTTCGCCCTCAAAAGTCGTCAATTGCAGGGTCACGGTGGCAATGGCTTTGTGGTTGTCGGAGCAGCCTGATGCTGAATCCTGGGTTGGGGGCCGCTCCAGCCATGAATTCAGGCAGCACTGCGCGGAGAAACTTAATTTTATCAGCCCGTCTGTACGCCAAGGCCGGGTATCTGGCCAGGCCGTACGCAGCCATGAAGCAGGTGGGATAATGCCGGCCATGAGTACTACCTACAAAGACGCCGCCGGGATCGAAGGCATGCGCGTGGCCGGCAAACTGGCATCCGAGGTGCTGGATTACCTGACCCCATTCGTCAAGCCGGGCATCACCACCAACGAAATCGACCGCCTGGCGCATGACTTCATGACGCAGGTGCAAAAAACTATCCCGGCCACCTTGGGTTACCAGCCCCCTGGCTACGGCGCTTACCCCAAATCGCTGTGCACCTCGGTTAACCACCAGGTCTGCCACGGCATCCCTAACGACAAGGCCTTGAAAAAAGGCGATATCGTCAATATCGACGTGACCGTCATCAAAGACGGCTGGCACGGTGACACCAGCCGCATGTATTTGGTAGGAGAGGCCTCGATAGCTGCCAAGCGCCTGTGCCACATCACCTATGAAGCTATGTGGCAAGGCATCATGCGCGTCAAGCCGGGGGTGCGCCTTGGCGACATCGGTTATGCCATCCAAACCTTTGCCGAAAAGCAGGGCTTTTCGATCGTTCGTGAATTTTGTGGTCACGGCATAGGCCAGAAGTTCCACGAAGAGCCGCAAGTGTTGCACTACGGCCGTGCAGGCACGCTCGATGAGCTCAAGCCCGGCATGACCTTCACCATCGAGCCCATGATCAACGCCGGCAAGCGTGATATCAAAGACGGCCCTGAAAAAGACGGCTGGAGCATCGTTACCCGAGACCACTCCTTGTCTGCCCAATGGGAACACACTATTTTGGTGACCGAGCATGGCTACGAGGTGCTGACCCTCTCCGCAGGCAGTCCGGCGATTCCGGCTTTTGTCACAGCCCATGCCCAAACCCGGTCGGTAGAGACGACCAGCGCCTGAATCTGCCCCCCGCATGCCAGCTTCCAGCCTCAGCGTTGCAACGACGGCGCCAGCGCCATCCGCTGAGCTGACTCAGTTGCGTGAGCACTACCGCAGCGGCAAAATCGAGCTGCTGGCCAGCTTGGCACAAAGCGGTGCGTCCACGCGTGGTATGCGTTCGCGATTGCAAACACTAGCGCGCCACACCGACAAAACTTTGCAACAACTCTGGATGCGCGCCGACTTTCCAGAAGAGTGCAGCCTGGTGGCCGTCGGTGGCTATGGCCGTGGGGAGTTGTTTCCGTACTCAGACGTCGACGTGTTGTTGCTGCTGCCTGATGGCATAGAACACGACGCACCACTGGACGACTCCAGCCTGAAGGCGCGCATCGAAAACTTTATCGGCAGCTGCTGGGACACGGGTTTGGAAATCGGCTCCAGCGTTCGCACAGAAAGTGAATGTCTGCACGAGGCGAGTAAAGATGTGACTGTGCAAACATCTGTGCTGGAGGCGCGCTGGTTAGCGGGCTCCAAAGGCAATTTTCTCAGCCTGCAAGCCAGGCTTGAAAAAGCCATGGACCCCAAGGCTTTTTTTGTGGCCAAGTCACTGGAACTTCGGCAGCGCCACAACAAGTTTGAAGACACGCCCTACGCGCTCGAGCCCAACTGTAAAGAATCCCCGGGCGGCTTGCGTGACTTGCAAGTCGTGCTCTGGGTGGCGCGGGCTGCAGGTTTGGGCAAGTCATGGGACGAGCTGGCACGCAACGGTTTGGCGACCGCCTTTGAAGTGCGGCAGATCAAGGCCAACGAGGCTTTGCTCAGCCTGATACGGGCGCGCTTGCACATGTTGGCCGACAGGCGTGAAGACCGGCTGGTGTTCGATCTGCAAACCATTGTTGCCGAGTCTTTCGGCTACGCCAGTGTGGCGCCGGATGGCTCTCGACTGGCGCGCCGTGCCAGTGAGTCGCTGATGCGCCGCTACTACTGGGCCGCCAAAGCGGTGACCCAGCTCAACCAGATTTTGTTGCTCAATATTGAAGAGCGGTTGAACCCCAACACGCAACCGCTGCGCCCGATCAACGAGCGGTTTTATGAAAAAGCCGGCCGCATTGAAGTGGCCAGCGACGAGCTGTATGTGCAACAGCCCCATGCGATTTTGGAAACTTTTCTGCTCTTCCAAACCACTGTGGGCGTTAATGGACTTTCGGCACGCACCTTGCGGGCGCTCTACAACGCCCGTAGCGTAATGGACGCCGGCTTTCGCCGTGACCCCGTCAACCGCGACACCTTCCGCAAGATCCTGATGCAGCCAGAAGGCATCACCCATGCCATGCGGCTGATGAACCAGACCTCCGTGCTGGGCCGTTACTTGTGGGTGTTCCGCAAGATCGTCGGGCAGATGCAGCATGACCTTTTCCATGTTTACACGGTGGACCAGCACATCCTGATGGTGCTGCGCAACATGCGCCGGTTTTTCATAGCCGAGCATTCACACGAATACCCCATGTGCTCGCAACTGGCGGCCGGCTGGGACAAGCCCTGGATTCTTTACATTGCGGCCATGTTTCATGACATTGCCAAGGGTCGTGGCGGTGACCACTCCGAGCTCGGCTGCAAGGACGTTCGCACCTTTTGCAGCCAGCACAACATCGCCACGGAAGATACCCAACTCATTGAGTTTCTGGTGCGAGAGCACCTGTTCATGAGCCGCATGGCGCAAAAAGAAGACCTCAGCGATCCTGAAGTGATTGCCGCCTTTGCCAAGCGCGTCGGCAATGAACGCTACCTGACGGCGTTGTACCTGCTGACCGTCGCCGACATTCGTGGAACCAGTCCCAAAGTATGGAACGCCTGGAAGGGCAAACTACTCGAAGACTTGTACCGCTACACCTTGCGCATGTTGGGCGGTCGAGCGCCTGACCCGCAGGCTGAAGTAGAGTCCCGAAAACGCGAAGCTTTGTCTTTACTGGCGCTGCATGCAGAGCCCTTCGAGTCGCAAAAAGCACTGTGGGCCACGCTCGATGTGAGCTATTTCATGCGCCATGAAGCGGGTGACCTGGCCTGGCACGCGCGCCAGTTGTCGCGCCATGTGGGATCCGGCAAGTCGGTGGTGCGTGCGCGTCGCTCTTCAGACGGCGAGGGCATGCAGGTACTGGTCTACACACCCGATGCACCCGATCTTTTTGCCCGTATTTGCGGTTACTTTGACACCGCCAGTTTCAGCATTGTGGATGCCAAAATTCACACCGCCAACAACGGTTACGCGATGGACACTTTTCAGGTGATCAGCGCCACACCGCAAGAGCATTACCGCGAGGCGGTCTCCATGGTGGAAGCCGAACTGATACGCATCCTGCAGACCGCCGGTCCGCTGCCGCCACCGGGTAAAGGCCGTGTATCCCGGCGCGTCAAGAGCTTCCCTATCACGCCACGCGTGGACTTGCGGCCTGACGAAAAAGCCCAGCGATGGCTGCTCAGCGTCTCAGCCAGCGACCGCGTCGGTTTGTTGTACTCCATTGCCCGTGTGCTGGCAGACCATCACATCAACTTGCAATTGGCCAAAGTCACCACCTTGGGCGAGCGGGTTGAAGACACGTTCTTGATTGATGGTCCCGCTTTGCAGCAAAACAAGGCGCAAATCGCCATCGAAACCGAACTGCTGGCCACGCTCAAGGCCTGAGTGCGGCCTATTTTTTAGTCGTCTGCGGCCGCATCGAGCCCTGGAAACAGCACCTCGGTGTAGCCGAACTTTGAAAAATCCCGTACCCGCATCGGATAAAGCTTGCCAACCAAATGATCGCACTCGTGCTGCACCACCCGCGCATGAAAGCCGTCCACTTCGCGTTCAATCGGCTCACCAAAAGGGTCAAAGCCTGTGTAGCGGATGCGCGCCCAGCGCGGCACCACGCCGCGCAGCCCCGGCACCGACAGGCAACCCTCCCAGCCCTCTTCTTCTTCATCACCGATTGGCGTGATCACGGGGTTGAGCAAGACTGTGCGCGGCACCACAGGCGCTTCGGGGTAACGCGGGTTGACCGCGTCCGTGCCAAAAATCACCAGTTGCAGGTCAACGCCAATTTGCGGCGCAGCCAAGCCGGCACCGCTCACAGCCAGCATGGTCTCGAACATGTCGGCCACCAGCAGGTGCAGCGCGTCAGTGTCAAAGGCTGTGACGGGCTTGGCCACGCGCAGCAGCCGCTCATCGCCCATCTTCAATATCTCATGCACCGCCATTGAGCAACTCCATCAATTGGTTTTCGTCGATCACCTTGACGCCGAGTTCCTGGGCCTTGGTCAGCTTGCTACCCGCCTCAGCACCAGCCACCACGTAGTCGGTCTTTTTGCTGACCGAGCCGGCCACCTTGCCGCCGGCGGCCT
>CAMBWM010000078.1 GCA_945871335.1 Polaromonas sp. YR568
GAGGCTGACATCATGATCGCGGCCGGCACCGAGAGCATGAGCATGGTGCCGATGTCGGGCAATGCACCTTCGCTGTCGCCGGCCATGTTTTTGCAGGACGAGAACATCGGGCTGGCCTATGGCATGGGCTTGACCGCCGAGAAGGTGGCTCAGCAGTGGAAGGTCTCGCGCCAGGCGCAGGATGAATTTGCCTGTGCCTCGCACGCCAGGGCGCTCAAAGCACAGCAGGCCGGCGAGTTCAAGGATGAGATCACGCCCGTCCAGGTCAGCCATCGCAGCCCCAATTTGCAAAGCGGTGAGATCGAGGTCAGTACGCGCACTGTCAGCCTGGACGAAGGTCCGCGCGCCGACACCTCGATGGACGGCCTGGCCAAACTCAAGACAGTGTTTGCCGCGCGCGGCTCGGTCACAGCCGGCAATTCCTCGCAAACTTCGGACGGCGCAGGCGCGTTGATTCTGGCCAGCGAAAAAGCCATCCGTACGCACGGTCTTAAGCCGCTGGCACGCTTTGTCAGCTACGCCAGTCGTGGCGTGCCGCCGCACATCATGGGCATAGGCCCTATCGAGGCTATTCCGGCGGCGCTGGGCTATGCCGGCCTTCAGCAGGCAGACATCGACTGGTTTGAGCTCAATGAAGCCTTTGCCGCCCAGTCGCTGGCTGTGTTGCAGACGCTGGGCCTGGACCCGGCCAAGGTCAACCCCATGGGCGGCGCCATTGCGCTGGGTCATCCCCTGGGTGCCACCGGCGCCATCCGTTCGGCCACGGCCATCCATGCGCTGCACCGGCATCAGCTGCGCTATGCCATGGTCACCATGTGCGTGGGCATGGGGCAGGGCGCGGCTGGCATTTTTGAGCGGGTCTGAGCCGCATGCACCCGTTTGACGAGGCGCTGCGCCTAGAGCCGCTGGACGCGGCCCGGCCCGGCGTTTTCACAGGCAGCAGCAGCCCGGCCTACTGGAACATGGTGGGGCCGTTTGGCGGCACCACGGCGGCCACTGCTTTGCAAGCGGTTTTGCTGCACCCTGCGCTGCTCGGTGAGCCACTGTCCCTCACGGTGAACTTTGCAGCGGGACTCGGGCCTGGCGACTTTCAACTGACGGCCAGGCCGCTGCGCACCAACCGCTCAACCCAGCACTGGTTCATCGAGATGACGCAGGCCGATGCGCAAGGCGTGCAGAGCCTGCTCATGAGCGCGACCGCTGTGACGGCCGTGCGGCGTCCGACATGGGGACAAAACGACAGCCCGATGCCTGCGGTCCCACTGCCGCAAGACTGCAGCCCCGCTTTATATCCTGACAAGCTGGTCTGGATGCAGCGCTACGAGATGCGGGTGGCGTGTGGTGATTTTCCCCAGCTGCTGGACGGCAGCGGCAAAGACAGTTTGAGCCAGTTCTGGCTGCGCGACAATCCGCCACGGCCGCTGGATTTTTTGGCATTGACTGCCATGGCCGACGCTTTTTACCCGCGCATCTGGTTGCGCCGCGCTACCTTGGTGCCGGCCGGCACGGTGTCGGTGACGGTTTACTTTCATGCGGGTGCGGCTGAACTGGCGCGCTCCGACCAAGGCTATCTGCTCGGACAGGCGCAAGCGCAAAACTTTCAGCAGGGGTTTTTTGACCAGGCCGTGCAGCTATGGTCTGATGCTGGTGATTTGCTGGTGAGCTCGCACCAGATTGTTTATTTCAAGGAGTAGAGATGTCAGCCATGCCAGAAATTCTTGTGCACACCGAAGACGCGGTAATGACCATCACCCTCAACCGGGTCGAAAAGAAAAACTCACTGACGGCCGCCATGTACGCACACTTGTCCGACGCGCTGGACAGCGCGGCCAGCGATGCGGCTGTGCGTGTGGTGGTGTTCCAGGGGCACGCGCTGATCTTTTCAGCCGGCAATGACATCAAAGATTTTTTGAGCGTGCCGCCTAACGACAGCGATGCGCCGGTGTTTCGTTTTTTGCGTGTGCTCAGCACTTTTGCCAAACCCTTGGTGGCTGCAGTTTGCGGGCCGGCGGTTGGCATCGGCACCACCATGCTGCTGCATTGCGACTTGGTTTACGCCGGCGACAACGCAGCTTTTTCGCTGCCCTTTGTCAATCTGGGTTTATGCCCGGAGGCTGGCTCCAGCCTCCTACTGCCTCAGCTCATGGGCCATCAGCGTGCCGCCGAAGCGCTGCTGCTGGGCGAGCCCTTCACGGCCGAAACTGCGCTGGAAGTGGGCTTGATCAACCGCATCGTGCCGCCGGCCGAAGCCAACGCCTTGGCGCAAATGCAGGCCAAAAAACTGGCGGCCAAGCCGCTGTCTTCGCTGCTGGAAACCAAGCGCCTGATGAAAATGAGCAACGCTCCCGAGGTCGCCGTGCGCATTGCCGAAGAGATCAGCAGCTTTGGCCGGATGCTGCGCGAACCGGCGGCGCGTGAAGCCTTCACCGCCTTCGTTGAAAAGCGCCGGCCGGACTTTGCCAAGCTCTGAAGTCGGCCCTCAAGCGCTACGCCACAATGTGTCCATGACGTCCCAGAAAAAGGCTGCACCGGCCAAACCTGTCGTTTTAGAGCCTGAATACATTCGCGGCCTGACCGAGCTGTTTGAAGAAAAAATTGTTTTCAATCGCTTGCTTGGCCTGAAGATCGTCTCGATACGGCCTGATCGCGTGAGCGCCAGCCTGACCATGCGGGAGGATCTGGTGGGTCACGCTGCTTACAACCGGGTGCATGGTGGCGTGATCAGTGCCGCCCTGGACACTTTGGGCGGGCTGGCCGTGCTGGCTGCCCAGGGCGCGCGCCATATGGATGAGGCGCCGGCGCTGCGCTTGCAGCGTTTTGCCAAGCTGGGCACCATCGACTTGCGCATCGACTACCTGCGCCCCGGCATCAGTGAATTTTTTGAAATGCATGCCGAGGTGTTGCGCGTGGGCTCACGGGTAGCCAACACGCGCATGGCCTTTCACGGTGCCGACGGCAAGCTGCTGGCTGTCGGCACCGGGGTTTACATCGTCTCCTGATGCCTGGCCTGGCTACCGGGCTCACTAAGCCGGTGTGTTGCCCTTTTTGTCAATCGGGCGGGGCTTGCCGTCATCGCCGATGGCCACATAGGTCAGGCTGGCTTCAGTGACTTTGATGTAACGACCTTGCGCGCGAAAGCGTTCTGCATAAACCTCCACCTGCACCGTGATGGAAGTGTTGCCGATGCGGGTGACCTCCGCAAAAAATGACAGTATGTCGCCCACCTTCACGGGCTGTTTGAAGATGAACTGATTCACCGCCACAGTGGCCATGCGGCCGTTGACGTAGCGCGCCGGCAGCACTGAGCCGGCCAGATCGACCTGGGCCATAACCCAGCCGCCGAAGATATCGCCATTGGCGTTGCAGTCGGCCGGCATCGGAATAACCTTGAGTACCAGCTCCTTGTCGGCCGGCAGGCTGAGCTTGTCGGATCCCGGGGTACTTGATTCAGAAGACATAGGCACAATCTCTTGGTTAGATTCAGTTTTTTGTATTTCACGATTGTCCTTCATGCGCTCTCGAGCTTCCCCAGATAGTTTGACTCTGCCGGCCGAAACTTCTGCCGGCCAGCCGCCCCGGACGCCGCGCTCTGACATGGACACCCTCAAGCGGCTTTTCCCGTACCTGTGGGCCTACAAGTGGCGCGTCGTCGCAGCGCTGACTTTCATGGTGGGAGCCAAGGTGGCCAACGTCGGCGTGCCGCTGCTGCTCAAAGACCTGGTCGACACCATGAGTTTCAAGCCGGGTGACGTGCAGGCGGTGCTGGTGGTGCCGGTGGCGCTGCTGCTGGCCTACGGCCTGTTGCGCCTGTCCACTTCACTGTTTACCGAGCTGCGCGAGCTGGTGTTTGCCAAGGCCACTGAGGGTGCGGCGCGGCGCATCTCGCTCGAAGTCTTTGAGCATCTGCATGCGTTGAGCCTGCGTTTTCACCTGGAGCGCCAGACCGGTGGCATGACGCGCGACATCGAGCGCGGCACGCGCGGCGTGCACTCGCTGATTTCGTATTCGCTTTACAGCATCATCCCCACGCTGATTGAGGTCACGCTGGTGCTCAGCCTGCTGGCCGTCAAGTTCGATGTCTGGTTTGCCGGCATCACCATCATTGCGCTGATTTTTTACATTGCCTTCACGGTGACCGTGACCGAGTGGCGCACGCAATTCAGAAAACAAATGAATGAGCTGGACTCGTCGGCGCACAGCCGGGCCATCGACTCGCTGCTGAACTACGAAACCGTCAAGTACTTCAACAACGAGGCTTTTGAAGCCCGACGCTACGACGAAAACCTGGAACGCTACCGGCGCGCCGCCGTGAAGAGCCAACGCACCCTGAGTCTGCTGAACACCGGCCAGCAACTCATCATCGCCATCGGCTTGGTGGCCATGCTTTGGCGCGCCACGCAGGGCGTGGTCGAAGGCCGCATGACGCTGGGCGACCTGGTGATGGTCAACGCTTTCATGATCCAGCTCTACATTCCGCTGGGCTTTTTGGGCGTGATTTACCGTGAGATCAAGCAAAGCCTGACCGACCTGGACAAGATGTTCAACCTGATGGAAAAAGAGCGCGAGATCGCTGACGAACCCGGCGCCCTGCCCTTGGCGGTGGGCGGCGCTGTCCACGATGCCACCGTGCGCTTTGAAAACGTCAGCTTCGCCTACGAGCCCAGCCGACCCATATTGCACCAGCTGAGTTTCGAAATACCTTCAGGCAAGACGGTGGCGGTGGTCGGCTCCTCGGGTGCAGGCAAGTCCACGCTGGCGCGCCTGCTGTACCGCTTTTACGACGTCAGCAACCCGCAGGAAGGTGGGCGCATCACCATCGCCGGCCAGGACATTAAACAGGTGACCCAGGCCAGTGTGCGACAGGCCATTGGCATCGTGCCGCAAGACACGGTGCTGTTCAATGACACGGTGGAATACAACATCGCCTACGGCCAGCCCGGCGCCAGTCGGGAGCAGGTTGAAGAGGCCGCCCGCGCCGCGCGTATTCATGACTTCATCAGCGCCACGCCCAAAGGCTATGCCACCATGGTGGGTGAGCGCGGTCTCAAGCTGTCGGGCGGTGAAAAGCAGCGCGTGGCAATTGCCCGTACCTTGCTCAAAGACCCGCCGGTGGTGATTTTTGACGAAGCCACCTCGGCGCTGGATTCGGCCAACGAGCGCGCCATCCAGGCCGAGCTGCGCACCGCCGCGCAAAACAAGACCACGCTAGTGATCGCGCACCGCCTCTCGACCGTGGTGGATGCGCATGAAATCCTGGTGATGGATGCCGGCCGCATCATCGAGCGCGGCACGCATGCCGGCTTGCTGGCACAGGACGGACGCTACGCTCAGATGTGGGCCTTGCAGCAGCAAGGGCATGACGAGGCCTGAGCCGCCCTTGTGACGTAATAATCAAGGTCATGGAAACCAAATGGTTGGAAGATTTCGTCAGCCTGGCTGAAACCCGCAGTTTCAGTCGTTCTGCGCAGTTGCGTCACGTCACCCAGCCGGCTTTTTCGCGGCGTATTCAGGCGCTGGAGGCTTGGGCCGGCACGGACCTGGTGGACCGCAGCTCTTACCCCACGCGGCTCACTCTGGCGGGTGAAACGCTTTACGCGCAGTCGCTGGACATGTTGCAAGGCCTGCAGTCAACGCGCGCCATGCTGCGCGGCCATACGGCGGCCGGGCAGGACGTGGTCGAGTTTGCGGTGCCGCACACTCTGGCCTTCACCTTCTTTCCGGCCTGGGTCAGCAGCCTGAGCGATAAATTCGGCCCGCTGAAAAGCCGGCTGATCGCGCTGAATGTGCATGACGCGGTGATGCGCCTGGTTGAAGGCAGCTGTGATCTCCTGATCGCCTACCACCATGACTCTCAGCCCGTTCAACTGGACCCGGTCCGTTACGAGATGCTCACCTTGGGGCAGGAACTGCTGGCGCCCTATGTCAAGCCGGCGGCTGATGGCAAGCCCCTGCATGTGCTGCCGGGGCAGGCCGGTCAGCCGCTGCCTTACCTGGGCTACGCGCCTGGCGCTTACCTGGGCCGCGTGGTCGACATGCTGCTCAAGCAGTCGAGCACAGCAATTCACCTGGACCGCGTTTATGAAACCGACATGGCCGAGGGCTTGAAGGCGATGGCGATGGAAGGCCATGGCGTCGCTTTTTTACCGTTCAGCGCCGTCAAGAAAGAAGTGCGCTCCAAAAAGCTGGTTAGCGCCGGCGCCGGCCTGGACATGTTGATGGAAGTGCGCATTTACCGCGAGCGCCCCGGTGGTAAGGCCGCGCCCAAAAGTCTGGCGCAGGCCTTGTGGAGCTACCTGCAAGCGCAGCCCATGCCCAAAGCAGCGCAGCCCGGCCGCGTGCCTGCACGAGCCGGGCTGCGCTAGCTGCGCTGTTTTTGGGACAATGGCCGCATGAGCACTGACACCCGAACCCCACAACTCACCATCACCCGCCCCGACGATTGGCACTTGCATGTGCGCGACGGCGACGCGCTGACGACCGTGGTGCCGCACACGGCTGCCCAGTTTGGTCGCGCCATCATCATGCCCAATCTGCGGCCGCCCGTGACCACCGCAGCGCAGGCGCTGGCTTACAAGGCGCGCATTCAGGCGGCGGTGCCGACGGGTGTGAGTTTTGAGCCCTTGATGACGCTGTATCTGACCGACAACTTGCCGGCAGACGAGATCCGCCGCGCCAAAGACGCCGGCGTGGTGGCTGCCAAGCTCTACCCGGCGGGCGCCACCACCAACAGCGACGCTGGCGTGACCGACTTGCGCAAGACCTACGCCACGCTCGACGCCATGCAAAAAGCCGGCATGCTGCTGCTGGTGCATGGTGAGGTCACCAGCCCCGAGATTGATCTGTTTGACCGCGAGGCGGTGTTCATCGACCAGCAGCTGATGCCGCTGCGCCGAGATTTCCCCGAGTTGAAAATCGTTTTCGAGCACATCACGACCGAAGAGGCCGCGCAATACGTTCTGGCCGCGGACCGTTTTACCGGCGCCACCATCACGGCGCACCACCTGCTGTACAACCGCAACGCGATTTTCACCGGCGGCATCCGTCCGCATTACTACTGCCTGCCTGTGCTCAAGAGAGAAAAGCACAGGCTGGCGCTGGTCAAGGCGGCCACAGGCGGCAACGCGCGCTTTTTCCTGGGCACCGACAGCGCGCCGCACCCGGCGCAGCTCAAGGAACACGCGACCGGTTGCGCCGGTTGCTACACCGCGCATGCCGCCATGGAGCTGTACGCCGAAGCCTTTGAGGCGGCCGGGGCGCTGGGCCAGCTTGAAGCCTTTGCCAGCTTCAACGGCGCCGATTTTTACGGTCTGCCGCGAAACACCGGCACGCTCACGCTCAAGCGCCAAAGCTGGACGCCGCCTGAGAGCTTTGCCTTCGGAGGGGCTGAGCTCAAGCCGCTGCGCTCCGGCGAAGCGCTGGCCTGGAAAGTCGAGCCGCTGGTTTGAACGTGCTGGCGCAGGCAGTCGACTGGCGGCAGCCCTGGCTGGCCCCGTGGCGCGACGAGGCGGCCACTGTGGAGTCGCTGCTGGCTGGTGGCGCCTCGGTCGCCGAGGTGCTCAATGCTTTGCACCAGCAGTCGGCGCCTGGCGATTTGAAGCTGCATTGGATGCCGAATTTTGTACCGCATGCAGCCATGCCGGCTGATCAGGCCTACGAAAAATTTATTTTTGACACGCGCCAGGTACCCACCCGCGACAACCTTCACGACTTGTTCAATGGCCTGTGCTGGCTGCGTTTTCCCGAAACTAAGCGCCGCCTCAATGCCTTGCAGGCGGCGCAGATTGCGCAGTCTGGCGTGCAACCGCTGCGCGGAGCGGTGCGTGATGCGCTGACCGTGTTTGATGAAAACGCCGCCTTGCTCAGCGCGCCGCAGCCCCTGTGGGAGGCGTTGCAGGCCCGCCAGTGGCAGCGGCTCTTTGTGGACTTGCGACCGCTTTGGCGTCAGGCCAGCCTGGTGCTGTTTGGCCACGCTTTGCTGGAAAAACTCACGAACCCGCGCAAGTCGATCACCACCCATGTGTACCGCGCCCCGGCCCCCGCCGGTGAGTTGCACGCGCTGGACCAATGGGCCGCCGGCGCTCTGCGTCAGGCTGATCTGACTGCCAAAATCTTTTTACCCCTGCCGGTTTTAGGTGTTCCGGGATGGTGGGCGCAGAACGAAGCGCTTTCTTTTTATGATGATCCACAGGTTTTTCGCTTGAGCCCGGACGCTTGATATGGCAGGATCAATCCCCATCTGAACGGTTGTCAGTTTTTTTGCAATAAGCACAACTCACGAAAGTGATTATTTTTATGAAACGCATCTTTTTGTTTGTCATGACCAACCTGGCTATCGTGTTGGTGCTGGGCATCGTCGCGAACGTGCTGGGTGTGAACCGCTTTTTGACCGCCAACGGCCTGGACCTGACGGCGCTGCTGGGCTTTGCACTGCTCATGGGTTTTGGCGGCGCATTCATTTCGCTCTTGATCAGCAAGCCGGTGGCCAAGTGGAGCTCGGGCGTTCGCGTGATCAACCAGCCGCAAAATGCCGACGAAGCCTGGATCGTTGAGGTCGTCAGCCGCCTGGCGCAAAAAGCCGGCATCGGCATGCCCGAGGTCGGTATTTTTGAGGGCGAGCCCAATGCGTTTGCCACGGGTGCTTTCAAGAATTCAGCGCTGGTGGCGGTGTCTACCGGTTTGCTGCAAGGCATGACCAAGGAAGAAATCGAGGCCGTGATCGGCCACGAAATCGCGCACATTGCCAACGGCGACATGGTCACCATGACGCTGATTCAGGGCGTGATGAACACCTTTGTGGTGTTCATCAGCCGGGTGGTGGGTTATGCGGTGGACAGCTTTTTACGCAAGGGCGACTCGCAGAGTTCAGGCCCCGGCATTGGTTATTACGTGACGACTATTTTGATGGACATCGTGCTGGGTTTTGCCGCGGCGATGGTGGTGGCCTGGTTCTCGCGTCACCGCGAGTTTCGCGCTGACGCGGGTGCAGCGCAGTTGTTGGGCCGCAAGCAGCCCATGATCAATGCGCTGGCCCGTCTGGGCGGCATGGTGCCCGGCGAGTTGCCGAAGTCTGTTGCGGCCTTGGGCATTGCCGGTGGTGTGGGCGCTTTGTTTGCCACGCACCCGCCGATTGAAGAGCGCATTGCGGCTTTGAAGAACGTTTGACGCTGGCTGTTATTCGCTTGCTTGAAAAGGCTGCCTTCGGGTGGCCTTTTTCTTTGGTGCTGTGCGCTGCGGGATGAGCCTGGCGACGGCTGCCTCATAGGGGGGTACCCCAAATCGGCTGCCGCCGCCAGGCTCATCCCACATCTACGGGCGGGGTGGTGCGCAGGTTTTAACGCGGACCCGCCAATCAGCGTAACTACCTCATTGCCCCGACATCCTAGTGAACGCGGGGATCCATCTTTTACCCCGCATCTGAAAAAAGTGTGAAGCTCGCCGATAAGCCGGATTCTGTGCGTTGGCCTTTCTTGCGAAAGACGAACGTGACCGCCATTAATCTGGGCCGGGGGTCGCCCCGCCGGCTCAATGCTACCTACCCGCCAGCTCTGCGGAACCACATCAACGCTGGCCTACTTGGTATTGCTGCGCGTAGAGATTGCCCGTTTCACCCGGACTGAACCGGCTCGTC